>NZ_JBVIWC010000005.1:0-87710 GCF_055594965.1 Kitasatospora sp. NPDC040550
GGCTCCCAGTAGACGACTGGGTTGATAGGCCGGATATGGAAGCCCTGTGAGGGGTGGAGTTGACCGGTACTAATAGGCCGAGGGCTTGTCCTCAGTTGCTCGCGTCCACTGTGTTGTTCTGAAACAACGACCCCAACCCGATCGCCACGACGGGTTGGTGCGGTTGACAGTTTCATAGTGTTTCGGTGGTCATAGCGTGAGGGAAACGCCCGGTTACATTCCGAACCCGGAAGCTAAGCCTCACAGCGCCGATGGTACTGCAGGGGGGACCCTGTGGGAGAGTAGGACGCCGCCGAACAATCATTCAGAAAAGCCCCCGCCGGGTGAACCGGGCGGGGGCTTTTCTGTTGTAAGGTCAACATGCATTGTCGTGACACAGGACAGGAGGCCTCGGGTGGAGGTCCAGGAGACGCGGGTCCAGACCGATCGCGTCCTCACCATCCCCAACCTGCTGAGCATGGGCCGGCTGGTCGGTGTCCCGGTTTTTCTCTGGCTCATTCTGTGGCCCGTCTTCGGCGGGCCGAAGAACGACGGGTGGGCGCTGCTGATCCTGATGCTCAGTGGAGTCAGCGACTACCTGGACGGAAAGCTCGCCAGGCGGTGGGGGCAGATCAGCCGGGTGGGGCAGCTGCTGGATCCGCTGGCCGACCGGCTCTATGTGCTCTCCACGCTCATCGGATTGACGTGGCGTGAGTTCCTGCCGTGGTGGGTGACGGCGATTCTGCTGGCCCGCGAAGTCTTCATCGCGTCGTTGCTGCCCATTCTGAACCGGCACGGTTACGGGCCGCTCCAGACGAGTTTCCTCGGCAAGGCCGCGACCTTCAATCTGATGTACGCGTTTCCGCTTCTCCTGCTCGGTGGCATCGACAGCTGGATCGCCCGGCCGGCCGAGGTGGTGAGCTGGGCCTTCATCTGGTGGGGGACCACGTTGTACTGGTGGTCGGCGATCCTTTACGCGGTGCAGGCGCGGCAGATCATCAAGGCGGGCCCCGCGGGCTCGGCGTCCACAGCCTGAGACGTGATCTGAGAGAAGTCCCACGCCGTCCCGGTGCGTCGGACGATACCTTCCGGGTAGAGAACCCTCTGGAACGGTTTGATGGACCTGCAGGGTCCACCACCGCGAAGGAGGACGCACCCGTAATGAAAGCCGTAGTAATGGCAGGGGGCGAGGGCACCCGACTCCGCCCGATGACCTCCAGCATGCCGAAGCCGCTGCTTCCGGTCGCGAATATGCCGATCATGGAGCACGTGCTTCGGCTGCTGAAGCGGCACGGCCTCTCCGATACCGTCGTCACCGTGCAGTTCCTGGCGTCACTCGTCAAGAACTACTTCGGTGACGGCGAGGAACTGGGCATGCACCTCACGTATGCCCATGAGGAGACGCCACTAGGCACTGCGGGGAGTGTCAAGAACGCCGAGGACGCGCTCAAGGACGACTCCTTTCTGGTGATCTCCGGTGACGCGCTGACCGACTTCAATCTCTCCGAATTGATCGACTTCCACCGCAGTAAGGACGCACTGGTCACGGTCTGTCTCACCAGGGTGCCGAATCCCCTGGAGTTCGGAATCACGATCACTGACGAGGACGGCCGGGTCGAGCGCTTCCTGGAGAAGCCGACCTGGGGCCAGGTCTTTTCCGACACGGTGAACACCGGTATCTACGTGATGGAGCCGGAGGTCTTCGACTACGTCGCCGCGGGTGAGTCCGTGGACTGGTCGAGTGACGTCTTCCCGCAGCTGTTGAAGGAGGGCAAGCGGGTCTACGGCTACGTTGCCGAGGGCTACTGGGAGGACGTGGGCACCCACGAGAGCTACGGCAAGGCCCAGGCGGACGTCCTGGAGGGCAAGGTCGAGGTCGAGCTCGACGGCTTCGAGATCTCGCCGGGCGTCTGGGTGGCCGAAGGGGCGGAGGTCGACCCGGAGGCGGTGCTGCGCGGGCCGCTGTACATCGGGGACTACGCCAAGGTCGAGGCCGGCGTGGAGATCCGCGAGCACACCGTGCTGGGCAGCAACGTGGTGGTCAAGCGCGGTGCCTTCCTGCACAAGGCGGTGGTGCACGACAACGTCTACATCGGGCCGCAGAGCAATCTGCGCGGTTGCGTGGTCGGCAAGAACACCGACGTGATGCGGGCCGCGCGGATCGAGGACGGCGCGGTGATCGGGGACGAGTGCCTGATCGGCGAGGAGTCGATCATCGGCGCCAACGTCCGGGTCTACCCGTTCAAGACCATCGAGGCCGGCGCCGTCGTCAACACCTCGGTGATCTGGGAGTCGCGCGGCCAGGAGCACCTGTTCGGGGTCCGCGGCGTCTCGGGCATCCTCAACGTCGAGATCACCCCGGAGCTGGCCGTGCGGCTGGCGGGCGCGTACGCCACGACCTTGAAGAAGGGGGCCACCGTCACCATTGCGCGTGACCACTCGCGTGGTGCGCGTGCGCTCAAACGGGCGATGATCTCGGCGCTGCAGACCTCCGCGATCGACGTCCGCGACCTGGAGAACGTCCCGATGCCGGTGGCCCGGCAGCACACGGCGCGGGGGAGCGCGGGCGGGATCTTCCTGCGGACCACGCCGGGAGTGCCGGACTCGTTGGACATCCTCTTCTTCGACGAGCGCGGGGCGGACCTCTCGCAGGCCGGGCAGCGCAAGCTCGACCGGGTCTACGCGCGTCAGGAGTACCGGAGGGCGTTCCCGGGCGAGATCGGGGACCTGACCTTCCCGTCCAGCGTGTTCGACTCCTACGCGGGCAACCTGCTGCGGGCGGTGGACACCACCGGGGTCCGGGAGGCCGGGCTGAAAGTCGTCGTGGACACCGCGCACGGCAGTGCCGGGCTGGTTCTGCCCAGCATCCTCGGCCGGCTCGGGGTGGAGGCACTGACCGTCTCCAGCGGGCTGGACGAGGCGCGGCCCACCGAGGACGCGGAGACCCGCAGGGCCGGGCTGGCCAGGCTCGGCGAGCTGGTGGCCTCCTCGCGGGCGGCCTTCGGGGTGCGGTTCGACCCGGTCGGCGAGCGGGTCGCGTTCGTGGACGAGCTCGGCCGGGTGATCGACGACGACCGGGCCCTGCTGGTGCTGCTGGACCTGGTCGCGGCGGAGCGGCGCAGCGGGCAGGTGGCGCTGCCGGTGACCACGACCCGGATCGCCGAGCAGGTCGCCGCGTACCACGGGACCCAGGTCATCTGGACCACGACCACGCCGGACGACCTCGCGAAGGCGGCCTCCGCCGAGGGCACGGTGTTCGGTGGGGACGGGCGCGGCGGCTTCGTGGTGCCCGAGTTCAGCGGCGTGCTGGACGGTGCCGCGGCCTTCGTCCGGCTGGTCGGCCTGGTGGCGCGGACCCAGCTCACCCTGAGCCAGATCGACGCGCGGATCCCGCAGGCGCACATCCGGCGGCGGGACATCGCGACGCCGTGGGCGGCGAAGGGCATGGTGATGCGTTCGGTGGTGGAGGCGGCCGGCAGCCGCCGGCTGGACACCACGGACGGTGTCCGGGTCGTCGAGGCGGACGGGCGCTGGACGCTGGTGCTGCCGGACCCGGCCGAGGCGGTCACCCACCTGTGGGCCGAGGGCCCGGACGACGAGGCCACCGACGCCCTGCTGGACGAGTGGGCTGCCGTGGTGGAGGGGGCGGGGCGGTGACGTCCTGAGCGGACGGCCGCCTGGACGGCGGGGCGTGCGGTGCCATCCGCACGCCCCGTTGTCCGTTTTCACCTCATTCGGAAGGGTCCGTCACTTTCCGTCGATGTGTGTGGCGTGTGTGCAGCTCAGGGGCCGTGCTCAGGGCCCTCCGTCGTCGTGGGACGATGGTCCGCATGCCAGCGACGCCGACGCCGAGTGCTCCGAACGGACGGTACAACCGCCCGGACGCCTCGATGTCCCTGCTGACCAACGTGATGGACCACAGCCTGGACGAGGGCTACGCCGAAGCGGCTGCGGCCCGGGGCGGTGAGCACGACAGCCGGATACCCCGGACGCTGCGCGGACTGCTGACGCTGGGCGCCGGACTGGCGCTGGTCGGAGCCGTGGTCACGGTGGGCGCGGTGAACGCGCACAAGGCGGAGCCGACACTGGCCAAGGAGCGGGACGCGTTGATCCACCGGATCAACGACAGCAACGGCTCGGCGGACCACCTGCAGAAGGAGGTCCAGGACCTGCGGCGCAAGGTGGACGACACCCAACAGCAGGCGCTGGCCTCCGGGGACGGCAGTAGCAGCGGCCTGACCGGCGAGGTCGGGCTGGGGGAGGTCACCGGGCCGGGGGTGAAGCTGGTCCTGGAGGACGCGGCCGGCACCGGCGGCGGGGGCAACGTCGACCCCCGGGCCGGGCAGGGCTTCTCCAACAGCGGCCGGCTGCGCGACCGGGACCTGCAACTGGTGGTGAACGGTCTGTGGGGATCCGGGGCGGAGGCCGTCTCGATCAACGGCCAGCGGCTGACCGCGCTGTCCGCGATCCGGGCCGCCGGTGAGGCGGTGCTGGTGGACAACCGGCCGCTGGTGCCGCCGTACAACATCCAGGCGATCGGGGACGGGCCGAAGCTCCTCGCCGCGTTCGAGAACGACATGGCCGGGCAGTACCTGCGCCTGCTGGAGGAGAAGTACGGCATCAAGTCGACGCTCTCCACCCAGAAGAGCCTGACCCTGCCGGCGGCGGTCGGGGTCTCGCTGCGGAGCGCCCAGCCCGTCACGCCCGAGGCCTCGCCCACGGCGTCCGCATCGGCGTCCGGGTCGGCGTCCGGGTCGGCGACTCCGTCGGCCGGTCCGAGCGGGACGTCGGCGGGCGGCCCGGGAACCTCGGAGAGCCCCTTCGCGTCCGTTTCACCGTCCGCGCCCGGCGCCGCGCCGTCCGCGAAGCGGCGGCCGTCCGGCGGATCGACCAAGACCACCACAGGGACAGGAGCAGCTAGACCGTGATTGCCGTACTGGGTCTCGTGATCGGGGTGGTCGTCGGGCTCTTCGTCCAACCCGAGGTGCCCGACGCCGTCGTGCCCTACCTGCCGATCGCGGTGGTGGCGGCGCTGGACGCGGTGTTCGGCGGTGTGCGGGCGATGCTGGACGGGATCTTCAATGACAAGGTCTTCATCGTCTCGTTCCTGTCGAACGTGGTGGTCGCCGCGCTGATCGTCTTCCTGGGCGACCAGCTGGGTGTCGGTTCGCAGCTGTCCACGGGTGTGGTCGTCGTCCTCGGCATCCGCATCTTCTCCAATGCGGCGGCGATCCGGCGCCATGTCTTCCGTGCCTGAGCCGGGCCGCGAGGCGGCGGCGGAGGAGCGGGCGAAGGCAGCGGTGCCGGGGGTCGAGGGGACCGTCGCGGAGCCGGGCGAGAACGCGGCCGGGAAGGCTCCGGAGAAGTTGCCGGAGCAGTTGCCGGAGAAGGCCGTCGAGGAGGCCGTGGCGGAGGCCGGAGCTGCCGGGGAGTCGGATCGGGCTGAGGCTGAGGCTGAGCTTGAGCCCGGGCCGGAGGCCGCGGCCGGGGCCGACGAACCGTCGGAAGCCGCGGAACCGGAGGCCGTCGAGGAACCGGAGGGCGCCGAGGAGCCGGAGGGAGCCGAGGAGCCGCCCGCTGCGGACCGGAACGCCGGTCGGCGGCGGTTGAAGGCGGCGGTCTGGCCGCCGCGGTTGTCGCGCGGGCAACTGGTGGTGGCGCTGCTGCTGTTCTCGCTCGGGTTGGGGCTGGCGATCCAGGTGCGGTCGACCAACGACCACCACAACCAGCTGCGCGGGGCCCGCCAGGAGGACCTGGTCCGGATCCTCGACGAACTGGACAGCCGTCAGCAGCGTCTGCAACAGGAGAAGGCCGAGCTCGAGCAGTCCCTGGGCAAGTTGGAGAACAGCTCCAACCAGGCCAAGGAGGCCCAGGAGCAGACCAGGAAGAAGATGACGGAACTGGGTGTGCTGGCCGGTACGGTCAAAGCCACTGGTCCGGGCATCGTCCTCACGGTCGATGACCCCCAAGGGCAGGTGAAGGCGGATATGCTGCTGGACACCCTGCAGGAACTTCGAGCGGCGGGGGCGGAGGCGATTCAGATCAACGATGTGCGCGTGGTGGTCAACACCTACTTCACCGACCTGTCGGGCGGTGGGGTGCAGATCGACGGGAAGAAGGTCTCGCAGCCCTATCGGTTCACCGTCGTGGGGAACCCGCAGGACCTGACGCCCGCGCTGAACATCCCGGGGGGCGTCGTGCGCACCCTGGAGAGCCACCAGGCGCGGGCGACGATCACCCAGCAGCAGAAGGTGGTCGTGGACGCCCTGGTGGATCCGAAGACGCCGCAGTACGCCAAGCCGGCTTCGAAGTGACGGGGCGCTCGACCAACGGCCCGTCACGGGCCCGCGGCACCCGGTGCGGGGTGTCGTCGTCGCGTGGGAGAGACTGGTTCGCACCAGTACGCTCCGTAGCACCAACCGCAGCACCACACGTCGGAGTACCACTCCAGCAGGCCCGAGCCGCAACCGGGCCCGCAGCCTGTCCGAGGTTCTCACCCTGCCCCGCGGGCGGGTCTGTCACACGCAAGGGGATTCGCCCGTGAGTTTCTTCTCGAAGTTGTTCGGTCGCAACAAGGGCCGCGACGCGGCCGCCGTCGAGGCGCCGACCGCCCGGCACCGCCGGTCGGAGGACGAGCCCGCGGTGCCGGGCATGCGCCCCGCTCCCGAGGCCGGTCAGTACGCCGGACAGCAGCTGTACCGGGACGGTGCCGCGCAGTACGCCGGTAATCCGGCGGGCTACGGCGCGTCGGTTGACCCCTCCGGCGACCCGCGCATAGGTTTCCCGTCAGGACCCTCAACCTCTGGTGGAGGGTTTGCCCCGGACCCGTACGCCGGGCACAACCCGTCGGGTGTGCCGCGCCAGGAGGCTGTGAACATGGCTGGCCCCACTCCGTGCCCCAGGTGCGGCAACCAGAACCCGGCCGCGGCCCGCTTCTGTTCCAACTGCGGTACGGCGCTGCGCGGCGGCCTGCTGCCGGAGGGGGCGGCGGAGACCACCTCGACGATCTCGATCTCCGGCCTGGAGTCCTACGACCCCTCCGCCACCACCGGCACCGGCACCACGCCGGCGCTGTCGGCCGAGGTGCTGTCGGCGATCGACGCGCTGCCGCCGGGCTCGGCGCTGCTGATCGTCCAGCGCGGTCCGAACTCGGGCAGCCGGTTCCTGCTGGACTCGGACGTCACCACGGCGGGGCGTCACCCGCAGGGTGACATCTTCCTGGACGACGTCACGGTCTCCCGCCGGCACGTGGAGTTCCGCCGCACCCCGGCCGGATTCAGCGTCGCGGACGTGGGCAGCCTGAACGGCACCTACGTCAACCGGGAGCGGATCGACGAGGTGTCGCTGAACAACGGCGACGAGGTGCAGATCGGGAAGTACCGGCTGGTGTTCTTCGCCGGCCACAACCGGGGGTACTGAAACCAACGTCGGCGGGAGCCCGAGTGAATACGAATACTCCTTCCTCTTCTCTCGGGGCGGCCAACCCTGCGTCGTCGTCCGGTCCGCAGTCGGACCGCGGCGGGCGCGGGGTGGTCGCGGCCCCCAGGCAGCCGGTCCGTCCGGACCGGCCCGCCAGCCGCCGGCGCGGCGGTGACGAACTGCTGAGCATCGGCGCGGTGCTGGCCTTCCTGCGCGACGACTTCCCCGAGGTGACCATCTCCAAGATCCGCTTCCTGGAGGCGGAGGGGCTGGTCGAGCCGCAGCGCACCCCCTCGGGGTACCGCAAGTTCAGCCCCGCCGACGTGGAGCGGCTGGCCTACGTCCTGCGGATGCAACGGGACCACTACCTGCCGCTGCGGGTGATCCGCGAGCACCTGGACGCGATCGAGCGGGGTGAGGCCCCGCCGGCGCTGCCGGCCGCCGAGGCCCGGCCCGGCCCGCTGGAGGAGGCCGACCGCGAGCTGGTCGCCTCGGCCGAGGTCGCCTCCGGCGTCCGGCTGGGGCGGGCCGAACTGCTGGCCGCCGCCGGGGCGGGGGAGCCGGAGCTGGCCGAGTGGGAGGCGTACGGGCTGGTCCTGCCGGGCTCGGACGGCGGGTACGACGGGGAGGCGCTCCAGGTGGCCCGGCTGGTGGCCGAACTCGGCCGGTACGGGCTGGAGCCGCGGCACCTGAGGGCGATGAAGGCGGCGGCGGACCGCGAGATCGCCTTGGTGGAGCAGGTGGTGGCGCCGCTGCGCCGGCACCGGAACCCGCAGACCCGGGCGCACGCGGAGGCCACCGCACGGGAGCTGGCCACGCTGTCCGTACGGCTGCACGCGGCCATGGTCCAGGCCGGTCTGCGGCCTCGCTCCTAGTGCCCTCGGCGGGCCCGGTGCACCGCGCTGACCAGCGGCGTCGGCCCTGCGCTTTCATATCCGGGGTCGGAGCCATAGGGTTGCCTGTGTGAATGAGCTCGACGTCGTGGGTGTCCGAGTGGAGATGCCTTCCAACCAGCCGATCGTGCTGCTTCGGGAGGTCGGGGGAGATCGATACCTGCCGATCTGGATCGGCCCCGGCGAGGCGACCGCGATCGCCTTCGCCCAGCAGGGCATGACTCCGGTGCGCCCGCTGACGCACGACCTGTTCAAGGACGTCCTGGAAGCGCTCGGCCAGCAGCTCACCGAGGTCCGGATCACCGACCTGCGGGAGGGCGTGTTCTACGCCGAGCTGGTGTTCGCCGGCGGGGTCGAGGTGAGCGCCCGGCCGTCCGACGCGATAGCGCTGGCCCTGCGTACCGGCACGCCGATCTACGGGAGCGAGGAAGTGCTCGCGGAGGCGGGCATCGCGATCCCGGACGAGCAGGAGGACGAGGTCGAGAAGTTCCGCGAGTTCCTCGACCAGGTGTCGCCCGAGGACTTCGGGGGCGGCGGCCCGCAGTAGGGCGCCTGTCCGGACGGGGCTGGTCGGCCCTTTAGCGTGCCGTTTTGCCAAAATCCGTCCACCTACCCACACTGGGGGCACGAAAAACCACTCTCCTGAGTGATGTGGTTTGTCTGGCCCGGCGTGGCGATCGTTGACGGGTCATAGGGGACTGCCTACCGTCAGGAGTGGCTGTCCGGGTGGCCGATGCCCGCAGTCGGTTGCCCGCAGCACGAGTGGACGGAGGTAGGCATGAGCAGCACCGGCGATGACGCGGCCGTGGGAGGCCTGTGCGCCGTGCACATGCCGCGCACCGCTCGCACCGTGTCGGACCTGCCCAGGATGAGCAGGTTCCCGGCCGTGCAGCCGGGCCAGCCCGCGATCGAGCGGCTGGCCCCGACGTCCGAACTGATCGGCTTCCGCGGCCCGACGGCCTGTGCGGCGGCCGGCATCACGTACCGCCAGCTGGACTACTGGGCCCGCACCGGGTTGTTGGAGCCCAGCGTCCGCACCACGTACCCGGCGACCAGTCAGCGGCTCTACAGCTTCCGCGACGTGCTGCTGTTGAAGATCGTCAAACGGCTGCTCGACGCCGGCGTCTCGCTGCAGAACATCCGGGTGGCCGTCGCCCATCTGCAGGCGGCCGAGCAGGCCGACCTGGCCGGGCTGACGCTGATGTCCGACGGTGCGACGGTGTACGAGTGCACCACGCCGCAGCACGTGGTCGACCTGTTGAAGGGCGGTCAGGGCGTGTTCGGCATCGCGGTCGGAGCGGTCTGGCAGGAGCTGGAGCTGACCCTCGGGCGGCTGCACGCGGAGCGGACCGACACCGGCGAGACGCTGGTCGGTGACGATCCGGCGGACGAGCTGGCGCAGCGGCGCAACCGGGCGGTCTGACCGGCAGCACCTCCACGGGGCCGTGGGCCGGAACGGGGAACCGTTCCGGCCCACGGCCTCGTCGTGTTGCCTGGCGAAACGATCGAGGGAGGGGCACGTGGAGGTCGGCACCGGGATATCGGAGCTGCTGCGGCGTCGGGCCGGCGGGGTGCGGGCGCGGCTGCGGGAGCGCCGTACGCAGCGCAGGGTCTTCCAGGCGACGACCTTGCTCTGCTCGCTTGCGCTGGCGCCCAGCGCCTGGCTGTGGTTCGGGGCGGGGGACCGGGTGGGCACCGTGGAGAGCGCGCCCTCGGCTCCGGTGGCGGTGGTCTTCGGCGCCGGGCTGGACCAGGGCGAGCCGTCGCCGTACCTGGAGCACCGGCTGGTGGCGGCACTGGACCTGTACCGGGAGGGCAAGGTCAAGGCCATCCTGGTGACCGGGGACAACGGGCGGATCGAGTACGACGAGCCGGACGCGATGTACCGCTACCTGACCGAGCACGGCGTCCCCGGGGACCGGGTGGTGCGGGACTACGCGGGCTTCGACACCTGGAACTCCTGCACCCGGGCGCACCGGATCTTCGGGGTGGACCGCGCGGTGCTGGTCAGCCAGGACTTCCACGTCCGGCGGGCGCTGGCGCTGTGCGAGGCGGCGGGGATCCGCTCGTACGCGGTCGGCGTGCCGGAGCTGCACGACACCACCTGGCTGTACGGCGGGCTGCGGGAGGTCGCCGGGGCGGGCAAGGCGGCCGTGAACGTCTGGCTGCGGCCGGACCCGGTGTTCCTCGGGCCCAAGGAGGACGGCATCCCGAAGGCGCTGGCGGAGGCCGCGAAGCAGTAGCCGAGGGGGCGGCGGGCGCAGGGCGTCGGCCGGGTTCGTACGCACTGTCGGACCCGTGCGCGATGATCGGCGGGTGCGATCTCTGCCGAGCATCATCCACCTCGACATGGACGCCTTCTTCGCGGCGGTGGAGCAGGCGGCCAAGCCGAGCCTGCGCGGGAAGCCGGTGATCGTCGGCGGGCTCGGCGGGCGCGGGGTGGTCTCCACGGCCTCGTACGAGGCGCGGCGGTTCGGGGTGCACTCGGCGATGCCGATGGCCCAGGCACGGCGGCTGTGCCCCAACGCGGCCTTCTTGTCCGGGCGGTTCGAGGCGTACCGGCAGAACAGCGAGATCGTGATGGGGCTGCTGCGCCAACTGTCGCCGCTGGTGCAGCCGTTGAGCCTGGACGAGGCCTTCGTCGACTTGGCGGCCGGCCCGTACGGTCCGGTGCTGTCGGAGGCGGACCACGAGACCGGGGAGCGGCTGGTGCTGGCCCTGGCGGAGGACCTCCGGGCGGACATCCAGCGGCTCACCGGGCTGACCGGCTCGGTGGGGGCGGCGGGCTCCAAGCTGATGGCGAAGATCGCCTCCGAGCAGGCCAAACCGGACGGGCTGGTGCTGATCGAGCCGGGGCAGGAGCGGGCCGTGCTCGGCCCGATGCCGGTCCGGGCGCTGCCCGGGATCGGGCCGGCCACCGAGCAGGTGCTGCGGCGGGCCGGGCTGAGCACGGTGGCGGACCTCGCGGAGGCGGGGGAGGCGGAGCTGGTCCAGCTGCTCGGGCGGGCGCACGGCACCGGGGTCTTCCACATGTCGACAGGACTGGACGAGCGGCCGGTGGTGCCCGACCAGGACGCCAAGTCGGTCTCGGTGGAGGACACCTACGAGGTGGACCTGGCCGACCGGGACCGGGTGCTGCGGGAGGTGGAGGCGCTGGCCGGGCGCTGCGTCCGGCGGCTGCGCTCGGCCGGGCGCTCGGGGCGGACGGTGGTGCTCAAGGTGCGGCGGTTCGACTTCTCGACGCTGACCCGCTCGGAGACCCTGGGCGGACCCACCGACGACGAGGCGGTGATCACGGCGACGGCCCGGCGCCTCGCCGAGCAGGTGGACATCACCGGCGGGGTGCGGCTGCTCGGGGTGGGCGTGGCCCAACTGGCCGACTACACCCAGGAGGACCTCTTCGCGCAGGCGCTGCGGGAGGAGGCGGCGGAGCACGCCGAGGTGGCCGAGGCGGCGGTGGCCGAGGAGGAGCCGGAGGAGGTCCTGGTGCGGCGCTGGATGCCCGGACAGGACGTGCGGCACGCCGAGTTGGGGCCGGGGTGGGTGCAGGGCAGCGGGGTGGGGCGGGTGACGGTGCGGTTCGAGACGCCGTGGAGCGGGCCGGGGCGGGTGCGGACCTTCGCGGTGGACGATCCGGCGCTGGAGCCGGCCCGGCCGCTGCCGCTGCGGCAGCCGGCGGAGCCGGAGGAGCCGGACGGGCAGGCGGACTGAGGCGGAGGGGGGCTGGGCGCACCGGCCCGGGAACGCGGAACGGCCCCACCCGGTAGGAGTACCGGGTGGGGCCGCATACCGTGCCGGGCCCCGGACGGTCGTGATGCCCTCGCGACCGGGCGGAGGCCCGGGCCCGCGCGTCCTGTCCCTGAACGCGCGGGCCGGACGCCTCGTCAGGCGTCGGTCTTGGCCAGCTCGGGGCTGGAGTCCTGCCGGGCCGCGCCGTCGGCGACGGTGACGGCCGGAGTGGTGGTGCGGATCAGGAACGGGACGGCGCCGGCGATGACGCAGACGACGGCCGTGACCCAGAAGGCGTGCTTGTAGGCGTCCAGGGTGGGCAGCAGCACGTGGATCTGGGGCGGCAGCTTCATGACGTCGCCGGTCAGGATGGCGGTCATCACGGCGGTGCCGATCGCGCCGCCGACGGTGCGCAGCACGGAGTTCATGCCGTTGGCGATGCCGCTCTGCTCGACCGGGACGGCGCCGTTGATGAAGGCGGGCATCGCGGCGAAGGCGAGGCCGATGCCGAGACCGAAGATCGCGGAGGCGGTGTAGATGTCGCCTTCGGCGCTGTGCCGCAGGGCCAGGTAGGCCATCGCGATCGCGCCGAGGACGCCACCGAGGACCAGCGGCAGGCGCGGGCCGCGGCGGGCGATCAGCAGGGCGCCGATCGGGGCGGCGACCATCGAGCCGATCGCGGACGGCAGCAGCATCACGCCGGCGTGCAGCACGGTCGCGGTGAAGCCGTAGTGGGCCAGCTTCTCCGGGGTCTGGGCGAAGTTGCTGATGACCATGAACGAGCCGTACATGCCGAAGCCGATCAGCAGGCCGGCCAGGTTGGTGAAGGCGACGGCCGGGCGGCCCATCATCTTGAGGTCCACCAGCGGGTGGGCGACCTTGGTCTCGATGACGCCCCAGATCAGGGCGACCACTGCGGCGACGGCGAACAGGCCGAGGGTCTTGGTGGAGGTCCAGCCCCAGTGGTTGCCCTGGCTGACCGCGACCAGCAGGGCGGAGAGCCAGCCGGCCAGGGTGAGCGCGCCGAGCGGGTCGGCGCCGCCCTCCTTGTCGGTCACCGGGTCGGTCGGGACCCGGAAGGCGACCAGGGCGACGGCGAGCAGGCCGAAGGCCAGGCCCATCCAGAAGATCGACTTGTAGTTCCAGTGCTCCAGCAGCAGGCCGGTCGCGACCAGGCCGAGGCCGGAGCCGACGCCCATCGAGGCGCTGATGGCGGCGACGCCGCCGGTCACCTTCCGCTTGGGCAGCTCGTCACGGACGATGCTGATCGCCAGCGGCATCACGCCACCGCCGGCGCCCTGGAGGACGCGGGCGACGATCAGCCAGGTGAAGGAGTGGGTGCAGACCGCCAGCGCCGAACCGGCGACCAGGCCGGCCAGCGAGATCAGCAGCATGGGCTTGCGGCCCCGGAGGTCGCCGAAGCGGCCCAGCAGGGGAGTCAGCACGGCCGCGGACAGCAGGTTGGCGGTCATCAGCCAGGTGATGTTCGACCCGGAGACGTCCAGTTCCTTGGCCAGCGAGGGCAGGATCGGGACGACCGCGGTCTGCACCACGCTGAACGACAGCATCGCCAGGATGAGGGCCGGCAGGACCCGGGCGTTGCTCTGCTTCTCGGCCGCGGTGGTGGGCTGTAGTGCCTCACTCACGGTTGCTTCCTCCCGTACATAGTGAATGAACTCAAGTAACTGTGCGGGTGGATAGTTCATGATGTCAAATATCGAGTGGTTAAGGTTTGGCAAAGTGGGGAACTGCGGCACACGACGAGGGCCCCGGACCGGAGTCCGGGGCCCTCGGGGGATCGGGGGATCAGGTGATCGGGGAAGGTCAGGCCAGCGGGCGCAGGGCGGCCGGCCGGGAGCCGTCGGCCGCGTGGACGAGCTGGGCGCCCGCCTCTCCCGGTACGGTGGCGGCCGTGTCGTCGTGGACCTCGACGTGCTCGCGGCGGAGCTCGTCCCGAACCACCTCCTCCTCCGTGTAGCGCTCCACCACCAGACGGACCCGCTCGATCGGGGCGAGGTACTTGCGGACCACCGGCCGCTCCTCACGGAGGGTGACCTCTTCGACCGCTTCGGCGATCTCCTTCTCGGTCAGCGAGGCCAGCTCGGCTTCGCTGACCGGCATCCGCTCCACCCGGACCCGCTCGCGGACCACCGGGACGCGGCGCTCGACCTCCTCGCTGGTCACGTACTTGCGCAGCTTCGCGCTGCCCAGCACGTGCCACTCGGTGGTGATGTCCAGCCGCTCCTCGCGGCAGGTGATCTCGACCGGGCCGCTGGGGGCCGAGGAGGCGGCGGTGCCGTTCGCGGCCGGGGTGGTCGCGGCGGGCTGCGGCTTCGGCTCGACCAGGTGGGCGGCGGCCGGCGCGGGGGCGGTGCCGTTGGCGATCGGTGCGGGGGTGCTGAGGGTCCGCACGTGGGCCTCCGTGGCGATGTCGGTGCTGGTGTGGGTCGTGCCGGTGCTGGTCGTGGTGATGGTGCCCGTCGCGGTCGTGGTCGGGGCGGGGTCGGGGGAGTGGAAGGCGATCGGCTTGGCGGCCGCGGCGGCCGTGGTGGTGCCGAAGTCGAGGTCCGGCCGGTCGTCCCGGGCGGGCTCCGCGGTGGCCGGACGGCCGTCCACGGGCGTGTCGAGGCCGTAGTAGCGGTAGAGCTGGAGCTCCTGGGCCGGCGACAGGTGCTGGCCCACGCCGAAGTCCGGCGAGTCCTTCACCAGCGACTTGTCGTACGGCACCCGGAGCTCGTCGCCGGAGAACTCGCTCGTGGTGAGCGGGACGAAGGCGTCCCGGCCGAAGATGCCGGTGCGGACGGCCGCCCATTCCGGATGCCCGGTGGCGTCGTCCAGGTACACCTCGTCCACCGTGCCGATCTTGTCCCCGTTGCGGTCGACCGCCTTGTGGCCGATGAGGTCCCTGGGGTCGATGTCGGTCTGCACTCTTTCCTCCAAGCGCTGCGCCTGCGGAACTCCCGCAGGTGAGGCGGTCGGAGCACCCGTCCTGTCCGCCACTTCACACCAAAAGCCATCAATCGGACGTGCGCGACCGGGGTGCGCCGGACGGGCTTCGCGCTGGGCCGTTCGGGGGACGCGCGTAGACCCGGAGTGACCCGACGCACCCGTGATCGGGAGGCCTCCCGCTGGTACCCTGGGCCGCGACCGCCGAGCCCGCTCGGGAGAGTCCCCGACAGCGAAAACCGCTGGTCGGGGCGCCGAAGGAGCAACTCCTCCCCGGAATCTCTCAGGCATCCGTACCGTGCGGGATAGGTCACTCTGGAAAGCAGGGCAGGACCGCCGGCGCGGGAGCCGGCGATCACCACCCTCACCGACGGTGCAAGCCGACGGCGCGCCACCGCGCGGCGTGCGGGCGAAGCTCTCAGGTCCCGATGACAGAGGGGGAGGCCTTTCGGGTCCGCCCGCCCAGGTCGGTCCGCTGTCCGCAGCGGCGCGACCGGCCGGCGTGCGTACCCCCGCCGGTCCGTGACCAGGAGGCCTCGACCACCATGAACGCCCAGCCGAACGCGGGACGCCCCACCAGCGCCTCGACCCTCACCGAGCTTGAGCTGGCCAGCCCCTTCGAGAACCGCCACATCGGCCCCGACGCCGCCGCGCAGGAGAAGATGCTGGCCTCCGTCGGCTACGGCTCGCTGGACGAGCTCGCCGCCACCGCCGTTCCCGAGGCGATCCGCTCCATCACCGCCCTCGACCTGCCCGCCGGCCGCAGCGAGGCGCAGGTCCTCGCCGAGCTGCGCGAGCTGGCCGGCCGCAACCAGGTGCTCCAGCCGATGATCGGCCTGGGCTACTACGGCACCTTCACCCCGCCGGTGATCCTGCGCAACGTCATGGAGAACCCGGCCTGGTACACCGCGTACACCCCGTACCAGCCGGAGATCTCGCAGGGCCGCCTGGAGGCCCTGCTCAACTTCCAGACCCTGGTCTCCGACCTGACCGGCCTGCCCACCTCCGGCTCCTCGCTGCTGGACGAGGGCACCGCGGCCGCCGAGGCGATGGCGCTGGCCCGCCGCGTCACCAAGGTCAAGGGCGGCGTCTTCCTGGTCGACGCCGAGACCCTGCCGCAGACCGTCGCGGTGATCAACACCCGTGCCGTGCCGACCGGCGTCGAGGTCGTCGTCGCCGACCTGTCCGAGGGCATCCCGGCCGAGATCGCCGAGCGCGGCGTCTTCGGCGTGCTGCTGCAGTACCCGGGCGCCACCGGCGTGGTCCGCGACCTCACCCCGGTGATCGAGCAGGCGCACGGCCTGGGCGCGATCGTCGCCGTCGCCGCCGACCTGCTGGCGCTGACCCTGCTCAAGTCCCCGGGCGCGCTGGGCGCCGACATCGCCTGCGGCACCTCGCAGCGCTTCGGCGTCCCGATGGGCTTCGGCGGCCCGCATGCCGGCTACCTCTCGGTGCGCGCCGAGTACGCCCGCTCGCTGCCCGGCCGCCTGGTCGGCGTCTCCGTCGACGCCGACGGCAACCGCGCCTACCGCCTGGCCCTGCAGACCCGCGAGCAGCACATCCGCCGCGAGAAGGCCACCAGCAACATCTGCACCGCCCAGGTGCTGCTCGCCGTGATGGCCTCGATGTACGCCGTCTACCACGGCCCGGACGGCCTGGCCGACATCGCCCGCCGCACCCACCGCTACGCCGCCGCCCTCGCCGAGGGCCTGCGGGCCGGCGGCGTCGAGCTGCTGCACGGCGAGTTCTTCGACACCGTCACCGCCGTCGTCCCGGGCCGCGCCGCCGAGATCGCCGCCGCCGCCCGCGCCAACGGCATCAACGTCTTCCAGGACGGCGAGGACCGGATCTCGGTCTCCGCCGACGAGACCACCACCCGCGAGCACCTGGCCGGCGTCTGGGCCGCGTTCGGCGTCCCCGCGGTCGAGGTCGCCGAGGCCGCCGACGCGCTGCCGGCCGCGCTGCTGCGCGAGGACGAGTACCTGACCCACCCGGTCTTCCACAGCCACCGCTCGGAGACCGCCATGCTGCGCTACCTGCGCCGCCTGTCGGACCGGGACTACGCGCTGGACCGCGGCATGATCCCGCTGGGCTCCTGCACCATGAAGCTCAACGCCACCACCGAGATGGAGGCGGTGACCTGGCCGGAGTTCGGCCAGCTGCACCCCTTCGCGCCGGTCGACCAGGCCGCGGGCTACCTGACCCTGATCCGCGAGCTGGAGCAGCAGCTGGTCGAGGTCACCGGCTACGACGCCGTCTCGATCCAGCCGAACGCCGGCTCCCAGGGCGAGCTGGCCGGCCTGCTGGCCGTCCGCGCCTACCACCACGCCAACGGCGACACCCAGCGCGACGTCTGCCTGATCCCGTCCTCGGCGCACGGCACCAACGCCGCCTCCGCAGTGATGGCCGGCATGCGCGTGGTCGTGGTGAAGACCCTGGTCGACGGCGACGTGGACGTCGAGGACCTCAAGGCCAAGATCGAGCAGCACCGCGACAACCTGTCGGTGCTGATGGTCACCTACCCGTCGACCCACGGCGTGTACGAGACCCAGATCACCGACATCTGCGCCCTGGTGCACGAGGCCGGCGGACAGGTGTACGTCGACGGCGCCAACCTGAACGCCCTGGTCGGCCTGGCCAAGCCGGGCAAGTTCGGCGCGGACGTCTCGCACCTGAACCTGCACAAGACCTTCTGCATCCCGCACGGCGGCGGCGGCCCGGGCGTCGGCCCGGTCGCGGTGCGCGCCCACCTGGCGCCGTACCTGCCGAACCACCCGCTCCAGGAGGAGGCCGGCCCGGCCACCGGCGTCGGCCCGATCTCGGCCGCGCCGTGGGGCTCGGCGGCGATCCTGCCGATCTCCTGGGCGTACGTCCGGCTGATGGGCGGCGAGGGCCTCAAGCACGCGACCCAGGTCGCCGTGCTGAACGCCAACTACATCGCCAAGCGCCTGGCGCCGCACTTCCCGGTGCTCTACACCGGCCCGGGCGGGCTGGTCGCGCACGAGTGCATCATCGACCTGCGCCCGCTGACCAAGGAGACGGGCGTGACGGTGGACGACATCGCCAAGCGCCTGATCGACTACGGCTTCCACGCGCCGACGATGTCCTTCCCGGTGGCCGGCACGCTGATGATCGAGCCGACCGAGTCCGAGGACCTGCACGAGATCGACCGGTTCTGCGACGCGATGATCGAGATCCGCGGCGAGATCGACAAGGTCGGCTCGGGCGAGTGGGCGGCCGACGACAACCCGCTGCGCAACGCCCCGCACACCGCCGCCGTGCTGGCCGGCGACTGGGCGCACGGCTACTCGCGGCAGGAGGCGGTCTTCCCGGCGGGCGTGAACCCGGCGGACAAGTACTGGCCGCCGGTGAGCCGGATCGACGGCGCGTACGGCGACCGCAACCTGGTCTGCTCCTGCCCGCCGCTGGACGAGTACGGCGTCTGAGCGGACGCGCGGTAGGCAACACGCGCGGTAGGCAACGCGCGCGGTGAGCGAGCGGACAGGGCCCCGGCAGAACGTTTCTGCCGGGGCCCTGCCCTTTGCGCCGGTCGCCGTGTCTCGTGTGGTGCCGGGTGCCGGGTGCCGTGCCCTGAGTCGTTGGGCCGGTGGCCGGTCCGGTCGGGCGGGCTCGGACCGCAGGGCTCAGGCCGCGTGGGCGACCGGGCGGTGCGGGGCGATCACCCGGCCGTCGGGCAGCAGTTCGCCGGTGTCCTCGAACAGGAGGACGCCGTTGCAGAGCAGGCTCCAGCCCTGCTCCGGGTGGCAGGCCACCGGCTCGGCCGCCTCGCGGTCCTCGGACTCGGCCGTCGGGCACTCAGGACGGTGCTGGCACATACGCGTACCCTCGCTTCGCTCTGCGATCCTCCCCGTGGTGCGGTCCCCGGAGATCGAGCCGTCCGGGGCCGCCGTGGTGGTCGGATCCTGTCCGCGTGCCGGCCAGGTTTGGCCAGCACTCAAGTGGGTAGGACAGGGGGTCCTTCCACGCTGGTTCCCAGTGTCGGCATCTGCGGGCGCGCGCGCAGCGATTTCGTGACATGCGCCACAACTCCGGGGCAGAGATCACCCGTTCAGGTGGGGCCGGGGAGAAATCGCGCACCGGTGGGTCACTCGGGGCATGGCCCGTGGGGGCCATGGCGGATGGCCCGTCCGGGTGGTGGCCGTTCGGGTGAGGGTGGCGGGCGGGGTGGGCGCGGCGAAGGGCCGTCGGGCGCGGCGCCCGACGGCCGGTGCGGGGCGCGTCCTCAGGGGGAGCCGAGCAGCAGGGACCCGGCCAGCGGGGCGCGGGCGAGCAGTGGGAGCAGTTCGGCGGCCGGGTAGGCGCGGTGCGCGGTGACGCCGAGCGGGGCCGGGGCCAGTGGGATCAGCAGGTCGGCGGACGGGCCGGCGTCGGGGCTGTGCAGCCAGAGCGCGGTGGCGTACTGGCCGGGGAAGGTGAGCAGTCGGGGCTGGCGGCGGGAGCGGGAGCCCTGGGCGAGCTGCCAGGCCTCGCGCAGCGCCCGGACGGTGGAGGAGAGGTACGGGCCGGCCGTGAAGTGGGAGAAGGTGTGGCCCTCGGGGCTCTGCACCACCTCGGCGGCGGCGGCCACGTCCGGCCCGTCCTTGATCAGGAAGCGCCAGCCGGTGCGCCGGGCGGCGGGCAGTTCGGGGTGCGGGCCGTCCAGGACGTGCACCGCGAGCGGGTGCGCGGGGAGCAGTGGGCCGGTCGGGTGACGCAGCGCGGCGGCGGCGGGCTGGCGCAGCGCGGTCTCCGAGTCGAGCGCGCCGAGGACCGCGCGCAGGGCACTCGGTGGGGGCTGGGGGGTCTGCAGGGTCATGGCGGGATCCGCCTCTCCAAGCGAGATCGGCGTGCGAGTGCGGCATACCGGCGCGGCTCGGTGCGTCCACGGTGACGGGGGCCGGCCTTGTCCGGTTGTGCAGGATCGCGGCGCCGGCGCGGTCTCCGCCGTCGACGAGGGACGCGGGGCGGGAGCGGACCGGCCGGAGCGCAGTGCGAACTCAGCGGTTCATCGAACAAATGCGCAGGGTGATCTGTTTATCACAGGCGGTGGTGGCGGGCAAGTCTGCAGATGGCCTGAATTCCCGTCAGATGCCTTGCAATGCAAGCCAGTACAAGCATTCGGGTATCGATCTTCGAGGTGGGCATGATGCTGGCACGGTCGACCGGCCGGGTGTCTCAGGAGGAGGGGACCGTGGGCGAGAAGGTCGTGGCGACACGGGCGGATCTGGCGGACCGGCAGCAGTACCGGCTCAAGCTCCAGGCCTGCCTCGACGCGCTCGGGCGGATGCTGCGCGAGGACCGCTTCGACCGGCCGCGGGCCGTGATGGGGCTGGAGATCGAGCTCAACCTGGCCGACGACCAGGGCCTGCCGGTCATGCGCAACGCCCAGGTGCTGAGTGCGATCGGGTCCAGCGACTTCCAGACCGAACTGGGCCAGTTCAACATCGAGGTCAACATCGTGCCGCACCGGCTCTGCGGGCACGTCTTCGAGGAACTGCGCGAGGAGATCGACACCGGGCTGCGGTACGCCGACCGGCAGGCGGCCGAGGCCGGCGCCCGGATCGTCATGGTGGGCATCCTGCCGACCCTGGAGCACGACCACACCGGGCTGGACGCGATGAGCCACAACCAGCGCTACAGCCTGCTCAGCGACCAGATCCTGGCCGCCCGGGGGGAGGACATCGCGCTGGACATCGAGGGCGTCGAGCACCTCCAGCTGGAGTCCATCACGATGGTCGCCGAGGCCGCCGCGACCTCGCTGCAACTGCACCTCCAGGTGACGCCGGAGCGGTTCTCCTCGGTGTGGAACGCGGCCCAGGCGATCTGCGGGCCGCAGCTCGCGCTCGGCGCCAACTCCCCCTTCCTGTTCGGGCGGGAGCTGTGGCGGGAGACCCGTCCGGTGCTCTTCCAGCAGGCCTGTGACACCCGTTCGGCGGAGCTCAAGGCCCAGGGCGTGCGCCCGATCACCTGGTTCGGCGAGCGCTGGGTGGACTCGGCGTACGACCTGTTCGAGGAGAACCTGCGCTACTTCCCGGCGCTGCTGCCGATCTGCGACGACGAGGACCCGCTCAAGGTGCTGGCCTCCGGCGGCGCGCCCAGGCTCGCCGAGATGCGGCTGCACAACGGCACCATCTACCGCTGGAACCGCCCGGTGTACGACGTCTCCGGCGGGGTCGCGCACCTGCGGGTGGAGAACCGGGCGCTGCCGGCCGGGCCGACGGTGGCCGACACGCTGGCCAACGCTGCCTTCTACTACGGGCTGGTGCGGGTGCTCGCCGAGCAGCCCCGGCCGGTCTGGACCCGGCTGCCGTTCGAGCGGGCGGACGAGAACTTCCGCCAGGGCGCCCGGTACGGCATCGACGCGGTGTTCCAGTGGCCGCGCCCCGGCCGGGCCGGCCGCGGCGGCGGGCTGCAGACGGTGTCGGCGGTCGACCTGGTGCTCAACGAGCTGCTGCCGATGGCCTACCAGGGGCTGGACGCGTGGGGCGTGGAGCCCGCCGACCGGGACCGCTACCTGGGGATCATCGAGCAGCGCTGCCTGCGCCGGACCAACGGCGCCGCCTGGCAGAGCGCCACCTTCCACCGGCTGCGCGAGCAGTACGGCATGGACCGCCCGGCCGCGCTGGCCGCGATGACCAGGCGCTACGCCGAGCACATGCGCGGCGGCGAACCGGTGCACACCTGGCCGGTGGGCTGAGCCCGGCGCTGTGTCAGGATGATCGCCCCGGTCGTCGGCCGACGACCGGGGCGACCGTCCGTCCGCTGGAGCACCCGTGACGACCCGCCCGACCGCGCCGGAGACCGCGCAGACCGACCGACGCCTGCTCGGCGTGGAACTGCTGGTCGTCCTCGGCCTCTCGCTCGGGGCCAGCGGGATCAGCGCGCTGATCAGCTTCGCGGGCTCGCTCACCGAACCGCTCCAGCTCGGGCAGCAGGTCGCCACCCTGAACGGTTCGCGCGCGCCCGGGCGGCCCTGGCTGGACCTGACCTGGCAGCTGTACTACATCGGGCGCGGGCTGATGCCGGTGGTGCTGGTCGGGTACCTGCTGGTGCGCGAGGGCACCTCGCTGCGGGTGCTGGGCTTCGACCTGCGGGAGAAGCCGCGCGACCTCGGCCGGGGCGCGGCCGTCGCGGCGGCGATCGGCGGCTCCGGGCTGGTGCTGTACCTGGCCTCGCAGGCAGCCGGGTACAACCTGACGGTGGCGCCCTCCGGACTGCCGGACGTGTGGTGGCGGGTGCCGGTGCTGGTGCTGTCGGCCTGGCAGAACGCGATCCTGGAGGAGGTCGTCGTCCTCGGCTACCTGCTGCGCCGGCTGGGGCAGCGGGGATGGTCGTGGCCGGCGGCGGTGGTGGCCAGCTCGGTGCTGCGCGGCTCGTACCACCTGTACCAGGGGGTCGGCGGGCTGGTCGGCAACATGGTGATGGGGGCGGTGTTCTGCCTGCTGTACCGGCGCTGGGGGCGGGTGATGCCGCTGGTGGCGGCGCACGCGCTGATCGACACGGTGGCCTTCGTCGGGTACGCGCTGCTCGCCGGGCACGTCAGCTGGCTGCCGACCCCCTGACCGGCGATCCCGGCAGGGCCTGGCTGCGCGGCGGGCGGGCGAGCAGCCGGTCGACGTGCCGGCGCTCCAGGCCCTGGCCGGGGTCGATCGGCAGCAGCAGGCGGTCCCGGCGCCACAGCGAGCGGCGGACCAGCCGGGACGGGATGACGTCGTCCACCCAGGCGAACGGGCGGCCCTCGGCGTAGCGCAGCAGCGGGGCCCACTTGCGGGCGGAGAACAGCTGCATCAACGGGACGCGCGGGTCGTCGGGTCGGGGGACGTACCCGGTGAAGCGGACGAAGGGCAGCGGGTCCAGGCCGATCGCCGGGGCGATGTGGGCGTTGGCGTGCTCCTCCCAGGTGGTGGCCCAGACCAGCTCGTACGTCCCGGCGAGTTCGCGCAGCCAGGTCCCGTGCTCGGCGGAGAGCAGGACGGTGTAGCCGAGCAGGGTGTGGGGGTCGAACCCGGCGTCCGGATGCGGACAGACCGGGTTCAGCACCCCGTCGACGTCCAGGAACAGCAGTGGTTTCGGCACCGGTGGCCCCCAAGTGGATGGATCTTCCTACCCGGTCGGACGAACCGTCGGCCCCGATGGTTGCTTTCCGGCGGGCGCACGCGGGGCGCACAGGGCGCTCACGGCGCGGGCGCGGGTTCTCCGGCGGGCACCGGTGCGTCCGGGGTGCTTCCGCGCGGGTCGCGGCGGGAGAGCCGGCGGATCTGCGGGTCGATCAGGACGACGGCGCTCAGCAGCAGGCACAGCGCGGCGCAGGCCCACAGCGCGCCGGACAGGCCGAGCGCGGCCGCGGCCGGGCCGGCCAGCGCGGTGCCGACCGGGGCCAGCGAGTAGGAGCCGAGCTCGTCGTACGCGGAGACCCGGGAGAACATCTCCTCCGGGATCTCCTGCTGGAGCACGACCATCCAGTTGACGCCGAAGACCGTGACGCCGACCCCGGACAGGAACATCGCGGCGATCAGCAGCGGCAGCGGGGCGGCGGCGGCCAGCGCGAGGGCCGGGGCGCCGAACAGGAACACGCCCCAGTTGCCGACCAGCAGGATCCGGCGGGGGCGCCAACGGGCCATCAGCAGGCCGGTGACGACCAGGCCGACGCCGTACGCGGACATCGCCGCGCCCCAGGCGCCCGCGCCGCCCAGGCGTTCGTCGGCCACCGTCGGCCCGTACACCGACTCGACGGTGTTGATGCAGGCCACCACCACGGCGAACTGCAGCACGATCACCCACAGCCAGCGGCGGGAGGCGAACTCCCGCCAGCCCTCGCGCAGGTCGCGCAGCATGCCGCCGCCGGAGGGGGCGGGCGCGGACTCGGGTTCCAGGAAGAAGCGCAGGGAGGCGGCGATCAGGAAGCAGAGGGCGTCCAGGGCCAGCACCCAGCCGGGGCCGACGGCGGCGGTGAGCGCCCCGCCGAGGGCGGCGCCGCCGATCTGGGAGGCGTTCAGGCCCATCCGGAAGACCGCGAAGGCGCGGGCGGCGTGCTCCTGGGGGACGGCCTGCATGATCATGCCGCCGGCCGCGGGGGAGTAGAGGGCGTAGCCGGCGCCGCCGGCGGCCGAGAGCACCAGCAACTGCCACAGCTGGACGTTCCCGGCCAGTACCAGGGCGGCCAGGACGGCCTGGGAGACGCCGCTGAACAGGTTGGCGGCGACCATCACGTGGTGGCGCGGGAGCCGGTCGGCGAGGGTGCCGCCGACCAGCAGGAACAGCACGGTGGGCAGCAGCCGCGCGGCGGTGACGTAGCCCACCTCGGTGGCGCCGCCGCCGTTGCCGAGGACGGCGAAGGCGGTGGCGATGGGGGCGCCGGCGTTGCCGAGGCCACTGATCACGGTGGCGGCGGTCTGGATCCGGAAGTTGCGGCTCGCCCAGGTGAGGCGGCGGGGGAGTGGGGTCGGCACCCGGGTGACTATGGTCGGAGTTCGTACCGGTGTCACCCGGATTTCGCACCCGAACCGGTGGGGGCGGTCCGTCGGCGGCGGCCGGCAGCGGGGCGTCGGTGGCCGGTGGGCGGGGCGTCAGCCCAGGTGGCCCCAGAGGAAGGTGAGGGTGCGGCGCCAGGCGATCCGGGACTGGAGGGCGTCGTAGGTGCCCAGCGGGTTCTCGTCGTTCATGAAGGCGTGCCCGGCCGGGTAGAAGTGGATCTCGGGGCGGACGTCGGTGGCCTCGCCGATCCGGATCGCCGCCTCGTCCACGGCGGCCATCGGGATCGAGCCGTCGAGTTCGCCGAAGTGGCCGAGGACGTGGGCGGTGAGGCCGCGGTAGTCGAAGTCAGGGTCCGCCGGGAGGCCGTAGAAGGGGACCACGGCGGCCACCGCGTCGCCGGCCCGGGCCGCCAGCATCAAGGCGAAGCCGCCGCCCATGCAGAAGCCGACCGCGCCGACCGCGTCGCCGACCACGCCGTCCAGCGCGAGCAGGTGGCCGACGGCGCCGCCGAGGTCCTCGACGGCCCGCTCGACCGGGAGTTCACGCTTGAGCCGGGCCGCCTCGACGCGGTCGTGGGTGGTGGCGCCGCCGAAGAGGTCGGGGGCCAGCACGGTGAAGCCCTCGGCGGCGAAGCGGTCGGCCATGTCCGCGACGTGCGAGGTGAGCCCCCACCACTCCTGCACCACCACCAGGCCCGGTCCGACGCCCTGCGGAGGGCGGGCCAGGTACCCGTGCGCGGTGCGGCCGTTGCTCGGGAAGCTGACGTTCTGCCGGGGGCCGCCCTGGTCAGGCATGGCTTCCTCTCGGTGGGTCGGGCCGTCCGATGGGTCGGGCCGGGCGCGGCGGGGGAGCGGGAGGGCGCAGTCGGTCAGCCCATCTCCTCCAGGGCACGGCCCTTGGTCTCCTTGATGCAGAAGGCCACGAACGGGATCGAGAGCAGCGCGAAGGCCGCGTAGATGACGTACGTCGCGGAGAGGTTCCAGTCGGCGAGGTCCGGGAAGCTGACCGTGATCGCCCAGTTGGCGATCCACTGGGCCGAGGCCGCGACCGACAGGGCCAGCGCCCGGATCCGGTTGGGGAACATCTCGCCGAGCAGCACCCAGACCACCACGCCCCAGGAGAAGGCGAAGCAGAGCACGAACACGTGGGCGGCGATCAGGGCGACGGTGGCGTGGGTGTTGTCCAGGGTCGCGGTGTCGCCGGTGCCGTGCCGGTAGGAGAACGCCCAGGCGGCGGTGCCCAGCGCGGCCGCCATGCCGATCGAGCCGGCCAGGGCGAGCGGCTTGCGGCCGATCCGGTCCACCAGGGCCATCGCGATCACCGTGCCGATCACGTTGACGATCGAGGTGGAGAGGCTGATCAGCAGCGAGTTGGACTCGTTGATGCCCACCGACTGCCAGAGGAAGGACGAGTAGTAGAAGATCACGTTGATGCCGACGAACTGCTGGAACACCGAGGCGCCGATGCCGATCCAGACGATCGGCAGCAGGCCGAAGCGGCCGCCGAGCAGGTCCTTGAGCCGGGGCTTGTGGGCGGATTCCAGCACCGCGCGGATCTCGGCCACCCGGGCGTCGAGGTCGACGTCCTCGCCCTCGACCTCGACCAGCACCTTGCGGGCCTGCTCCTCCCGGTGGTCGGCGATCAGGAAGCGCGGCGACTCCGGGATGGAGAGCGCCATCAGCCCGTACACCAGGGCCGGGATGGTCTCGACGCCGAGCATCCACTGCCAGGCCTGGATGCCGCCGAGGTGGCCGGTGGACTCGCCGCCGGCGGCCTGGTTGAGCGCGTAGTTGGCGAGCTGCGAGACGGTGATGCCGAGCACGATCGCCATCTGCTGGAAGGAGGCGAGCCGGCCGCGGTAGGCGGTCGGCGCGACCTCGGCGATGTAGGTCGGCGCGATCACCGAGGCGATGCCGATCGCGACGCCGCCGACCACGCGCCAGCCGGCGAGGGCCTCGATGTTCGGCGGGAACATCGAGCCGATGCCGCTGGCCGCGAACAGCACGGCGGCCAGCAGCATGGTGCGCACCCGGCCGAAGTGGTCGGCCAGCCGGCCGGCGACCACCGCGCCGGCGGCCGAGCCGAGCAGCGCGATGGCCACCACGAAGGCGGTGGTGCCGTGGCCCACCGCGAAGTGCTTCTGGATGCCCGTCACGGCGCCGTTGATCACGGCGCTGTCGTAGCCGAACAGGAAGCCGCCCATCGCGGCGGCCGCCGAGATGAAGATCACGTGCCCGAGGTGGGCCTCGCCGGAGGCCCGCTGGTGGTGGACTGTGGACACGCGCGCTCCCCGGGTGGACGGGCCCGCCCCGACGGCTGGGCAGGACTCGTCTCACATTCGAGCAGCGCGGCGCCCGCCCCGCCTGAGTTGGGGACCGATCGGGTGAAACGGGGTCAGTCGGCGGCGCGCGCGGTGGCCGTGCGCCGCTCCTCGCGCCCCTGGTGGCGCCGCTCCTGGCGCCGTTCGTGGCGCCGCAGCAACTGGGCGCGGGCGGCGGCGTCCTGGTCGCGGCGGAGCGCGGGGGCGTCCGCGCGGGCGGCCAGGCGACCGGCGATCGCGTGCTGCTCGGCGGCCGGCTTCTTGTCGTCGTACTTGAACTTGGCGCGCACCTCGCGGACCGTCAGGCGGAGTCCGCGCAGACCGGGCAGCAGCCGACCGAAGTCCGTCCGGCCGGGGACCACCCGGACCTCGGGGGTCTCCGGCTGGAAGTGCGCCAGCTGGCGGTTGAGGATCTCCGCCTTGCCCTCGGCGGACTCCACCACCTCGGCGGTGCAGTGGAAGTGCACCGAGGCGTAGTAGCTGGTGGGCGTGCCGGGCTCGCCGCGCCAGTGGCCGGGGGCGAAGGCGTAGCCGTCGGTGACCGCCAGGGTGACGTTCGGGTCGGCGCGGACGGCGGCCAGCAGCGGGTTGGGCGTGGCGAGGTGGAGCAGGATCTCGCCGTGCTCCTCGTCCAGCAGGAAGTGGGTGGGGGCGAGCACCGGGCCCTCGTCGGGGCCGCCGTTGGCGGCGAGCAGGCCGAAGTCGCGGCCTTCGGCCAGCCAGGCGCGCCACTCCTCCTCGTCGCCGCGGTCCCAGGATCTGATCAGCATCGGACGGCCGTCCTCAGCGGGGGTAGCGGCGCATGTGCGCGGGCAGCGGGATGTTCGGGTCGTGTGGTTCGGGGGCGCCGTAGGCGGTGCTGACCGGGACGATGCCGGACCAGTGCGGCAGGTCGGCGTCGGCCGGGTCGTCCTCGGCGCCGTCCGAGCGGGTCTTCGCCGAGACCTCGTCCAGCTCCAGCCGGATCACCGCGGTGGCGGCGAGCTCCTTGGGGTTGGCCGGGCGGATCTCGCCGGAGCGGCCGGGGACGACCTGGTCGACCAGCGCGGCCAGCGCGACGTCCAGTTCCTCGGGGTCGGTGACCTGGTACGCGGTGCCGTGGGCGACCACCGAGCGGAAGTTCACCGAGTGGTTGAACGCGGACTTGGTCAGCACCAGGGCGTCGACGTGGGTGACCGTGACGCAGACCTGGAGGCCCTGCCCGTCGGCGGCGCCGCGCAGCGGGCGGCTGCCGGTGGAGCCGTGGACGTAGAGCCGGCTGCCGACCCGGGCGAAGACCGTGGGCAGGACGACCGGGGCGCCGTCGACGACGAAGCCGAGGTGGCAGAGGTAGGCCTCGTCGAGGATGGCGTGGATCGCCTCGCGTTCCCAGGTGGCGCGGTCCTTGTAGCGGGTGGGGGTGGTGCGGGGGGTCCGGGCGTAGTCGGTGCCCTCGGTGTCCTCGGTGCCCCTGGAGTTCGCCGGCGTGGTCGACATGACAATCCCTATGTACTAGTGCATAATCTGGTTTGTGCTAGGAGACTATCCGCTGAAAGGGCGACGCGCCAGCGAAATCGCGGCCCACATCGAACAGGGCGTGAGCAGCGGACAGCTCGCGCCCGGAACCCCGCTCCCCCCGCTGCGTGACCTCGCCGTCGAACTCGGCGTCAACCCCAACACCGTGGCCGCCGCCTACCGGCTGCTGCGCGACCGCGGCGTGATCGAGACCGCCGGCCGCAAGGGCAGCCGGATCCTGCCCCGACCCGCGCTCACCACCCGCGACCAGATCCGCATCCCGGTGCCCGAACGCGCCCGCGACCTCTCCACCGGCAACCCCGACCCGGCACTGCTGCCCGACCTCGCCCCCGCCCTCGCGGCCGCCGCCGCGGCCGCCCGCGCCGAGCCCGTGCTGTACGGGCAGTCGCGGATCGACCCCGGGCTGCTCGAACTCGCCCGCAGTTCCTTCGAGGCCGACGGACTGCCCGGCGGCCCGATCGCCGTCGCCTCCGGCGCGCTGGACACCATCGAGCGCACCCTCGGCGCCTGGCTGCGCCCCGGCGACGCGGTGGCGGTCGAGGACCCGGGCTGGGGCAGCCTGCTCGACCTGCTGCCCGCGATGGGGCTGCGCCCCCTGCCGGTACGGCTGGACGACGAGGGGCCGCTGCCGGACTCGCTGGCCGCGGCGCTGGCCGACGGGGCCCGCGCGGTGGTGGTGACCAGTCGGGCGCAGAACCCGACCGGTGCGGCGCTCGGCGAGACCCGGGCCGCGGCGCTGCGGGCCGTCCTGGCCGAGCACCCCGGGGTGCTGCTGATCGAGGACGACCACGGGCACGGCATGGTCGACCAGCCCTACCGGCCGCTGGTCGGCGCCGGGCCGCGGCACTGGGCGGTGGTGCGCTCGGCGGCCAAGGCGTACGGGCCGGACCTGCGGGTGTCGGTGATGGTCGGCGACGAGGAGACGGTCGGACGGGTCGCCGGGCGGCTGCGGCTCGGCGCGGGCTGGGTCAGCCACCTGCTGCAGCGCACCGTCGCCGAGCTGTGGCGCGCCGACGCGGCGCCGGCCGCGAGCGTGGCCGCCGCCTACCGGGAGCGGCGGGACGCGCTGCTGGCGGAGCTGGCGGCGCGCGGCATCGAGGCGCACGGGGAGAGCGGGCTGAACGTCTGGGTGCCGGTGCCGGACGAGACCTCGGCGCTGGCGGCCCTGGTGCAGCGCGGCTGGGTCGCGGCGCCCGGGGCGCGGTACCGGATCCAGTCGCCGCCCGGGCTGCGGTTCACCGTCGCGGGACTCGACCGGGCGGGCGCAAGAGACCTGGCCAACGATCTGGCAGCGGTTCTGGGAACGGGCGGCGCCGACACCCGGCTGGTCTGAACCCGTCGGTAACAAAGCGGGAAACCTGCTGCACGTACCTAGCGGTGACCGGCGCGGCCATGCCATCTTTCGTGCGCCACCGGCCGGCGGCCTTCCCTCACGTACGCGTCTTCCCGTCCCCATCTCGCGGGGAGACCGAGCCGCAGGAGTTCCGCCGTGCCCGAAAACAGTTCGAGCAGCACCAGCAGCACCCCTGGACTCGGCCGTCGGCTGCTCACCGCAGCCGCCGCCCTGCCGCTGACCCTGGCGGGGCTGGCCCTCGCCGCGCCCGCCTCGGCGGCCCCGGCCGCGCCGGCCGCCGCCCCCGGCGGACCGACCGCGAGCGTCACGCTCGGCGACAGCTACATCTCCGGCGAAGCCGGCCGCTGGAAGGGCAACTCGGCCGACTCCAGCGCGAACCGGACCGGCACCGACCGCGCCTGGAACGGCAGTTCGTACGACCCCTCGCTGGTCTACGGCGCGACGGCGGCCAGCGGCTGCGACCGCTCCGACGTCGCCGAGGTGCTCGGCGCCCAGGGCGTCGCCCAGAAGCAGATCAACCTGGCCTGCTCGGGCGCCGTCACCGGCAACGTCTTCCGCGCCGCCAACGGCGGACAGTCCCTCAAGGGCGAGGCCCCGCAGGCCGACCAACTCGCCACCGTGGCGGCCCAGAACAACGTCAAGCTGATCACGCTGTCGATCGGCGGCAACGACCTCGGCTTCTCCGGGATCATCTCCAACTGCGTGCAGGACTACCTGATCTGGTACTCCTACTGCCACAGCTCGGCGCAGTCCCAGATCGACTCCAAGATGCCCACCGCGATGGCCGGGGTGGGCAAGGCGATCGACGAGATCCGGGCCGTCATGACCAACGCGGGCTACGCGCGCTCCGACTACCGGCTGGTGCTCCAGTCGTACCCCTCGCCGATTCCGCGCAGCGCCGAGATGCGCTACCCGGAGAGCGGCTGGAGCCGGTCCGACACCGGCGGCTGCCCGTTCTGGGACGGGGACGCCGACTGGGCGCGCGACTCGATGGTGCCGCAGATCTCCAAGGCGCTGGCCGGGGTCGCGGCCGCCAAGGGGGCGCAGTTCCTGGATCTCTCCAACATGCTCCAGGGCCGTGAGGTGTGCTCCACCTCCGCGCAGCAGCCGAGCGCGGGCTCCGGCCCGTCCGCGACCACCAGCGAGTGGGCGCGCTTCCTGGACGGCGGCCTCAACACCACCCAGGGCGCGCTCCAGGAGTCGATGCACCCGAACTACTACGGGCAGCAGGCGCTGGGCGCGTGTCTGGGGCAGCTGTGGACCCGGCCGACCGGCAACTACGCGTGCAACAACACGGCCGGGCGGGACGCGAGCGGGATGTACCTGACGGCGGAGTGAGGCGGGCGCGCCGCCGCCCCCCGCCCGGAGTGTTGGGCGGGGGGCGGCGGTGCGGTGCCCGGCTGGGGGCTCGGACCGGCGCTCGGTGCGCTGCTCCGGTCGGCGCTCGGTGCGCTGCTCCGGTCGCCGCTCGGCTCAGCCCTTGGCGAGCAGGGACTGGGCGTGGGCGCGGACCTGATCCTTCGTCAGATAGGCGTCGGTGTACTCGAAGTCCTGCAGTCGGGCGGGCTGGCGGGCCAGGAAGCCGGTGCGGACGAAGTCGTCCCCGGCGGTCGCGTTGAGCAGCCAGTTCGCGCCCACCCGGAACTTCGCCGCATTGGTGCGCATCGCCATCAGGTGGTAACCGCGGGCCACCAACTGGGCGGGCACACCGCGTAGTTCGACGCCCATCGGCTTGGACACCGCGTCCTTGCCGCCGAGGTCGACCACCAGGCCGAGGTCCTTGTGGTAGTACGGCTCCAGCGGCTGGCTGCGCAGCGAGGCGATCACGTTGTCGGCCACCGCGCGGCCCTGGCGGGCCGAGTGCTGGGCGGTCGGCGGGCAGACCGCGCCGTCGCCCTTGGCCAGGTCGGGGACGGCGGCCGCGTCGCCGAGCGCGAACACGCCCTCGAACTGCGGCACCCGCATCTCCGCCGTCACCGCGAGGCGGCCGCGGACCGTCTCCGCGTCCAGGGTGCCGATCAGCGGGCTCGCGGCCACGCCGGCCGTCCAGATCAGGGTGCGGCAGGGGATCACCCGGCCGTCGGTGAACTTGACCGTCTCGGCGCCGACCTCGGCCACCGAGACGCCCAGCGACACCTCGATGCCGCGGTCGCGCAGCACCTCCAGGGCCGCCGTGCCGAGGGCGTCGCCCAGTTCGGGCATCAGCTTGGGGGCGATGTCGATCAGGTGCCACTTGATCTGGCGGGCGTCCAGGCGCGGGTAGCGGCGGGCGGCGGCGGTGGTGAGGCGTTGCAGGCAGGCGGCCGTCTCGGTGCCCGCGTAGCCGCCGCCGACCACCACGAACTGCAGCCGGGACTCGCGCTCGCGCTGGTCCAGGGTGGCCGAGGCGAGGTCGAGTTGGGCGATCACGTGGTCGCGGACGTAGGCCGCCTCGGCGAGCGTCTTCATGCCGCGGGCGTAGTCGGTCAGGCCGGGGATGTCGAAGGTGCGGGTGACGCTGCCGGGGGCGAGCACCAGGGCGTCGTACTTCTGCGCGACCACCTCGTCGGTGATCTTGCGGACCACGCACACCCGGGAGGCCGGGTCCACGCCGATGGCGCCGCCGGGGACGATGTGGGTGCGGCGCAGGCTCCGGCGCAGGGAGACCGCCACGGACTGGGGGGTGAGGACGCCGGCCGCGACATGGGGGAGGAGGGGGAGGTAGAGCTGGTAGCTGAACGGCGTGACCAGCGTGATCTCGGCCTCCGACGGCGAGAGCTTGCGTTCGAGGCGGCGGGCGCACTCCAGGCCTGCGAAGCCGCCGCCCACGATCAGGATCCGAGGTCGTTCCATCGCTCATCCCTTTGCCGTACAGGTCGTACCGGAAGGCCCCCATTACTGTCCGCCACACTCGCACGGAGCAGCGGGGGCTGCCACCGGGGTGGGGCGGAGGGGGGAGGAGGGAGGGATGGGGTGCGGGGCGGAACGTGTGAGCGGGGTTCAGGTCGGGGGAGCGGGGCGGGCTGCGCAGGCGCGGGCCGGTGCGTACGGGGGTGGGCGGGGCACCGATAAGCTGTCGGGCGTGCTCCCCGAGGTGACGGCGATCCGGTACGTGACGCCACTGCGAGAAGGCGGCTCGATGCCGGGCCTGGTCGAGGCCGACGACCGGCGGCTGTACGCGCTGAAATGGGTCGGCGCCGCGCAGGGCCGGAAGGCGCTGGTCGCGGAGGTGCTGGCCGGCGAGCTGGGGCGGCGGCTGGGGCTGCCGGTGCCGGAGCTGGTGACCGTCGACCTGGATCCGGTGCTCGCGCGCAGCGAGCCGGACCACCAGGTCCAGGACCAGATGCGGGCCAGTGGCGGGACCAACCTCGGGATGGCCTTCGTCAGCGGGGCGCTGAACTTCGACCCGCTCTGCTTCGAGGTGGACCCCGAACTGGCCGGGCAGGTGCTCTGGTTCGACGCGCTGATCGGCAACGTGGACCGGTCCTGGCGCAACCCGAACCTGCTGGTGGCGACCGGTGGGCTGCGGCTGATCGACCACGGCGCGAGCCTGATCTTCCACCACAACTGGGCCGGTGCCGCGGGCTGGGTGCGCCGCCCGTACGACGCCTCCGACCATGCGCTGCTGCGCGCCCGGCCGGATCTGGCGGCGGCGGACAAGGCGCTCGCGCCGCTCGCGGCGGAGGCCGTCGAGGCGGCGGTGGCGCAGATTCCCGAGGTGTGGCTGGTGGACGAGTTCGGTTTCGACTCGCCCGAGGACGTGCGCGCCGCGTACCGCGCCCAGCTGACCGAGCGACTGGCCGGTCCGCGGGACTGGCTGCCGGAGGTGTCCGCATGACCGAGCCGCTGCCGGCCGCGCTGCCGGCCGTCGTGGAGCTGCACGACTACGAGTACGCCGTGATCAGGGCGGTGCCGCGGGTCGAGCGGGGCGAGTGCGTGAACGTCGGGGTGCTGCTGTACTGCCGGCAGAGTGCCCACCTGGGTGCGCGGACCCATCTGGACCAGGCCCGACTGCTGGCGCTGGACCCGGTCGCGGACGTGCAGGGGGTGCGCCGGGCCTTGCAGGGGATCGAGGCGGTCTGCCAGGGCGGGCCGCAGGCCGGCCCGGCGGCCTCGGACAGCCCCGGGCAGCGGTTCCGCTGGCTGACGGCGCCGCGCAGCGCCGTCGTCCAGCCGGGGCCGGTGCACACCGGGCTGACCGCGGACCCGGACGCCGAGCTGCGGCGGCTGTTCGACCAGCTGGTGCTCTGAGCCCGCCGCTCCGGCCCTGCCCCTCGTGCCCGTCCCGCCCCTCGTGCCCGTCCCGCGCCTCCCGTTCCTCCTGCGCCTCCTGCCCCTTCTGGGCCGAACGGGGGTACTGTGAGGCGGCTCGCCGACGGTTGCCGTGGTCAAAGCTTGAGTTAGTGAAGCACTCGGCCGTACGCTGGCCCCATGGGTTCGATCTCGACGACGACCGTACCGACCAACGCCGAGCTGATGGAGGCGTTGGCCGCCGTCGGTGCCGCGTACTTCCAGGACTTCGCGGCGGCTGCGGCCCGGCACGGGCTGTCCTCCTCCCAGGCCAAGGCGCTGGGCTCGGTGCAGGAGCCGGTGCCGATGCGCGCGCTGGCCGGGCGACTGGGCTGCGACGCGTCGAACGTGACCGGGATCGTGGACCGGCTGGAGACGCTGGGCCTGGCCAACCGGGAGGCGGCCGCCGGTGACCGCCGGGTGAAGATCGTGGTGATCACGGCCGAGGGCCGGGAGATCCTCAACCGGATCCGCGGCGAGATGGCCCGCACCCACCAGGCCTTCGAGGCGATGACCGACGAGCAGCGGATCGCCCTGCACTCGATCTGCGGGCAGGTCCTGCCGGTGCTGGCCGGCCGGACGGGCGGCGCGCCGCAGTAGGAGCGGCCAGCGGGCCCGCCCGACCGGCGGGGCGGGTCAGAGCCCGTCGGCGAGTACCGGCGGCAACGGCCGGTGGTGCGGCAGGGTGAGCGTGCGGGTGGCGCGGGACAGCGCGACGTAGAGGTCCCGCGCGGGCAGTTCGGCGTCGTCGTGGGCGTGGTCGCGGGTGCGGCGGGCGTGCTCCCGGGCCGTGTCCAGGTGGGCGCGGAGCCGGTCGAAGGGGGCTCGTTCGCTGCGCGGGGCCTGGGTGAGGGCGGGGTCGGGGGCTCCGGTCGGTGCCGGTGTTCCGTTCATCAGTGTGGTAACCTGGCGGCGAGAAGTTTCCAGTTCTCGATCTGATGGGCGCTCAATCGGCCCGGCCTGCCCCATCCGCCGACGTTCGGCGTGACCTCGGCTGTTAGGCTTGCGAAGCGTGAGCGCGAAGCCCCAGATCCCCAATGTCCTGGCCTCCCGGTACGCCTCGGCGACCCTGGCCCAGCTGTGGTCCCCCGAGCACAAGGTGGTCCTCGAGCGCCACCTGTGGCTCGCCGTCCTGAAGGCCCAGCAGGACCTCGGTGTCGAGGTGCCCGCGAATGCCGTCGCCGACTACGAGCGGGTGGTCGACCAGGTCGACCTCGGCTCGATCGCCGCCCGTGAGCGGGTCACCCGCCACGACGTGAAGGCCCGGATCGAGGAGTTCAGCGAGCTCGCCGGCCACGAGCAGATCCACAAGGGCATGACGTCCCGGGACCTGACCGAGAACGTCGAGCAGCTCCAGATCCGCCAGTCCCTGGAACACGTCCGGGACCGCACGGTCGCCGTCCTGGTCCGCCTGGCCAAGCTGTCCGCCCAGCACTCCGAGCTGGTCATGGCCGGCCGCTCGCACAACGTGGCCGCGCAGGCCACCACCCTGGGCAAGCGCTTCGCGTCGATCACCGACGAGCTGCTGGTCGCCTTCCGCCGCCTGGAGGAGCTGATCGCCCGCTACCCGCTGCGCGGGATCAAGGGCCCGGTCGGCACCGCCCAGGACATGCTGGACCTGCTCGGCGGCGACACCGAGAAGCTCGCCGAGCTGGAGCGCCGGGTCGCCGGCCACCTCGGCTTCGACCACGTGCTGACCAGCGTCGGTCAGGTCTACCCGCGCTCGCTGGACTTCGAGGTGCTCACCGCCCTCGTCCAGCTGGCCGCCGCGCCGTCCAGCCTGGCCAAGACCATCCGCCTGATGGCCGGCCACGAGCTGGTGACGGAGGGCTTCAAGGAGGGCCAGGTCGGCTCCTCCGCGATGCCGCACAAGATGAACACCCGCTCCTGCGAGCGCGTCAACGGCCTGGCCGTCATCCTGCGCGGCTACGCGTCGATGACCGGCGAGCTGGCCGGCGACCAGTGGAACGAGGGCGACGTCTCCTGCTCCGTGGTGCGCCGGGTCGCGCTGCCGGACGCCTTCTTCGCCTTCGACGGCCTGCTGGAGACCTTCCTCACCGTCCTGGACGAGTTCGGCGCCTTCCCGGCCGTGATCGAGGCCGAGCTGGACCGCTACCTGCCGTTCCTGGCCACCACCAAGGTGCTGATGGGCGCGGTGCGCGCGGGCGTCGGCCGGGAGACCGGCCACGAGGTGATCAAGGAGCACGCCGTCGCCTCGGCGCTGGCCATGCGCGCCGGCGCCCGGGAGAACGAGCTGCTGGACCGCCTCGCCGCCGACGAGCGGATCCCGCTGGACCGGGCCGCGCTGGACGCGCTGCTCGCCGACCGGCTGTCCTTCACCGGTGCGGCCGGGGCGCAGGTCGCCGAGGTCGTCCGTCAGGTGGAGGCCGTCGCGGCGGCCTACCCGGAGGCGGCCAAGTACGCCCCGGGCGACATCCTCTGACGTAACGTCAGTTTTCCGGCGAGGGCCCTGCCGCCGTTCCGGTGGCGGGGCCCTCGTGCGCCCGGGGGCGGCCCGGGTCGAGCGGCGGGGTGGTGGTGGCGCAGGGCCAGTCGCAGTTCGGCTCGGCCACCGGGTGCTCCTCCTCCGGTGCCAGCACGTTGCCCCGGACGGTGGCGAAGGCGATCAGCCCGCCGGCGGCCAGCAGGCCCGCGCAGATCAGCATCGCGGTGTGGAAGGCGGAGTCCACCGCGGACGGCACCCGGTAGGCGTCGCCGCTCAGTCCGGCCAGGGCCGGCAGGGCGGCCACCGCGAGCAGGCCGGCCGCGCGGGCGGCGGCGTTGTTGACGCCGCTGGCGATGCCCGCGTGCCGCACCTCGACGGCGGCCAGCACGGTGGCGGTGAGGGGTGCGACCAGCAGCGTCATCCCGGAGCCCATCACCGCGACCGCGGGCAGCACGTCCGCCCAGTAGGAGGATCCGGGGCCGGTGCGCAGCATCAGCAGCACCCCGGCGGCGCACAGCAGCGGGCCCACGGTGAGCGGCACGCGCGGCCCGATCCGCTTGCCGAGCCGCCCGGCGCGCGCGGACAGGGTCAGCATCAGCACCGTGATCGGCACCAGGGCGAAGCCGGAGACCAGCGGGGAGAAGCCCGAGACGATCTGCAGCTGCACCACCAGCAGGAAGAACACCCCGCTGAACGCCGCGTAGACGCAGAGGGTGACCAGGTTCACGGCGGTGAACAGCCGGGAGGAGAACAGTCCGAGCGGCAGCATCGGGTCGGGCGCGCGCCGTTCGACGGCCACGAAGGCGGCGGCCAGCAGCAGGCCGATCGCACCGGTGACCCAGACGGCGGGGGACAGCCCCTCCCCGGCGGCGGTGAGCGCGTAGGTGACGGCGCCGAGCGCGAGGGCGGCGAGCAGGGCGCCGGGCACGTCGAAGCGGCCGGTGGCGGACTCGTCCCGGCTCTCCGGGACGTAACGGGAGGTCACCGCGATCACGGCGGCGGCCAGTGGCAGGTTCAGCAGGAAGATCCAGCGCCAGCCGGGGCCGTCCACCAGCCAGCCGCCCAGGAAGGGGCCGACGGCGGCCGACACCCCGCCCAGGCCGGACCAGAGGCCGACCGCCGCCGAGCGGTCGTCCGGGTGGAAGACCGCCTGGAGCATGGCGAGCGAGCCCGGGGTGAGCAGCGCCCCGCCGATGCCCTGGACGGCGCGGGCGGCGATCAGCACGTGGATGGTCGGGGCCGCGGCGCAGGCGGCGGAGGCGACGGCGAACCAGACCACGCCGATCAGGAAGACCCGGCGCCGTCCGTAGCGGTCGCCGAGGGCGCCGCCGAGCAGGATCAGGCCGGCCAGGGTGAGCAGATAGGCGTTCAGGGTCCATTGCAGGGAGGCGAGGGAGGCGCCGAGGTCGGTGCCGATCCGGGGCAGGGCGACGTTGACGACGGTGCCGTCGAGCATCGCCATGCTGGAGCCGAGCACGGTCGCGAGGAGTACCCAGCGGCCCTGCGCGGTGCCCAGGCGCAGAGTGCCGGCTTGAGAGGTGGCCACGGGCCGAATCCTGCGCCCGCCGGGGCGTACGTGACAAGGGTCACCGGGTGGTGTGTCGGTCGGTGGCGGTGCGTGAACGGACGGTCGCACGGGGGTGGTGTCGGCGGCGCAGGGTGGTGGATCAGTGGCGCCGGGTGAATGGATCGTGCACTGACCGTACAAGGGATCATTCGGAGGGTGACGGGGCGGCGGGGGTTGTTGCCGATTCAAGAGATCGACATTGCTTCACCCGAACGGATGAGTTTTAGTTCAGCGACCGCCCGGCCAGTCCGGACGGATCCACCGGGTGGAACGCCGAGTCCTGCCGCTGCCCGGTGGCTCGCACCGAACTCTGTACGGCAGGAGCGGGGGACCCACAGGTAAGTCGCCGGACCGGAGTTCGCGCCTTTTCGGGCGTGGACCACCAGGGCCGGCTTGGGGTGAAGCCGCGCATGCGGCCGGGCAACTCCAGCCCGAACCCGACAGCTCACCTCGCAGGCGTCGGAGAGGAAAATTCCATGCCTGCACAGGCTCGTCGTATCGCCCTGCCCCGTGCCGCCCGCATCGGCATCGCCACCGCCGTCACCGGCGCCTCGTTCGTCCTGCCGCTCGTGACCGCGATGAGCGCCCAGGCGCACACCGCCCCGGCGGCCACCACCGCTCCTGCCGCTCCCCAGGCCGCCGCTCCGGCTGCCGCCCCGGCCGCCCAGCAGAGCTACCGCGTCGTCAGCGGTGACACCCTCTCGAAGATCGCCGACGTCAAGCACGTCGAGGGCGGCTGGCACGCGCTGTACGAGCAGAACCGCTCGGTGGTCGGCGCCGACCCGAACCTGATCTTCCCCGGCCAGCAGCTGGCCCTCGCCGGTCACGCCGCCGCCCCGGCGAAGCCCGCCGCTCCGGCAGCCCCGGCCAAGCCGGCCGCTCCGGCCGCCAAGGACACCTCCGCCGCCGCGGACACCCAGGTGCAGGTCCGGACCGAGGCCGCCAAGCCCGGCGCCCAGGTGCAGACCCAGGTTCAGACCGCCGCCCCGGCCCCGGCCGTGACCGCCGCCCCGGTCGCCGCCACCTCCGGCTACGTCGCCCCGCTCGCCAACCCCGTGCTGGGTGAGGCCTACGGCGTGGCCGGCTCGATGTGGGCCTCCGGCCACCACACCGGCCAGGACTTCGTCGCCTCCACCGGCACCCCGCTGCGCGCCGTCGCCAACGGTGTCGTGGTGAAGGCCGGCAACGACGGCGCCTACGGCAACGAGGTCGAGATCAAGCTCGCCGACGGCAAGTACGCCCAGTACGCGCACCTGTCCTCGATCGGCGTGAGCGTCGGTCAGACCGTCACCGCCGGCCAGCAGCTCGGCCTCTCCGGTGCGACCGGCAACGTGACCGGCCCGCACCTGCACTTCGAGATCCGTACCGGTCCGGAGTACGGCTCGGACATCGACCCGGTCGCCTACCTGCGGGCGCACGGCGTCGCGCTCTGACCCTCCGGGGCCTTCCGCAGGAACGTGTGAACCACCGCTGGTGCGGGGCGAATCGACCGCCCGGGATGGTCATGTCGGGTGACCGCTCGACCGGGTGATCGCCGCACCGGTGGACCTGGGCGCGGGACACGCCCAAGGCCGGCCCGGCCGTACGGGACACCTCTCGTACGGCCGGGCCGGCCGCTGCCGTTCTCCCGCCCGGCCGCGTTCGAGCCGTCGAACGCGACGTCAACACGGCTGCCGGGAAAGCCGGTCACCGTCGTTTGCGGGCCGACCGCGATGTGCCGATCCTGGCGGGCAGTCAGTGCCCGGCCGGTCCGGCGGGCGGGTGCGCCCGGGTGGACGAGGGAGGCCGGATGGCCGTGCGGAGCGGGGAAGAGGTCGGGGAGCGGGCCGGTGCGGGTGGGGCCGGTGAGCGGGCCGGTGCGGATGGGGTCGACCGGTTGAAGCCGGACTCGGTCGGCCTGGTGGGCGTGGTGTTCATGGCGGTCGCCTCCGCCGCCCCGATCACCGCGATGACGGGGAACCTGCCGATCATCGTCGGGCAGGGCAACGGGGTCGGCGCGCCCGCCGCGTACGTCCTGGTCACCGTGGTGCTCACGGTGTTCTCGGTCGGGTACGTGGCGATGGCCCGGCACCTCACGGCCGCCGGGGCGTTCTACGGGTACGTCTCGCACGGGCTGGGCCGGGTGGTCGGGATGGCCGCGGGGCTGCTCGCGGTGCTGGCGTACGTCGTCTTCGAGGCCTCGGTCATCGGCTTCTTCGCGTACTCGCTGCGCGGACTGGTCCGTTCGCAGCTGGGCCTGGACCTCGGCTGGGGCTGGTACGCGCTGGCCGTGGTGGCGGTGATCGGGGTGACGGCCTGGTTCGACCTGCACCTGACGGCCAGGGTGCTCGGGGTGGCGCTGGTCCTGGAGGTCGGGGTGCTGGCTGCGCTCTCGCTGGCCGTCCTGGTCTCCGGCGGCGGACCGGACGGCCTCGCCGGCGAGGCGGTGAATCCGCTGAACGCGCTGCGCGGGGTGGGGAGTTCGGGGATGGCCGGGGCCGGGCTGGGGCTGTACTTCGCGTTCTGTTCCTGGGTCGGCTTCGAGTCGACCGCGATGTACGGGGAGGAGTCCCGCGACCCGAAGCGGGTGGTGCCGCGGGCGACCCTGCTGTCGGTGGTCGGGATCGGGCTGTTCTACGTCTTCGTGTCCTGGATGATCGTGTCCGGCAACGGAGTCGGGCACGCGATCGCGGTGGCGGGCGGCGCGGTGCCCGGCAAGGACGGCAACAGCCTGTTCTTCGACCCGTTGGGGGCGCACCTGGGCGGCTGGGCGGTGACGGTCTTCCAATGGCTGGTCGTCACCGGCTCGTTCGCCTGCGCGACGGCCTTCCACCAGTGCGCCGCACGGTACTTGTACGCGATCGGGCGAGAGGGACTGCTGCACCCGGCGCTCGGGCGGACCCACCCGCGGCACGGCTCGCCGCACGTGGCCTCGGTCGTGCAGTCCGGGATCGCGGCCGGGCTGGTGCTGGCGTTCCTGGCGGCGGGGATGGACCCGTACGTCCATCTGTACACGCTGCTGGCGCTGTTGGGGACGATGGCGATCCTGGTCGTGCAGACGCTCTGCTCCTTCGCGGTGGTCGGGTACTTCCACGTGCAGGGCCGGCACCCGGAGACCGCGCACTGGTGCCGGACGCTGGTCGCGCCGCTGGTCGGCGGGGTGGCGATGGGGGCGGTGGTGGCGCTGCTGGTGGTCAACCGGGGTGCGGCGGCCGGGGCGGCGACGGGCACCGTGCTGTACGAGCTGTTGCCGTACCTGGTGATCGGGGTGTTCCTGGGCGGGATCGGGACGGCCCTGGTGCTGCGCCGGCGGCGGCCGGAACTGTACGCGCGGATCGGGCGGATCGTGCTGGAGGAGGCGGTGGAGCGGTGACCGGCCGGTCGGCCGACTGGTCGGCTGACCGGCCGCCTGGCGGCAGCGGCAGCGGTCAGGGGTGGCGGGCCGGGAGGCCGTGTTCGGCGGCGGTCAGCAGGTCGTGCATCCGGTGGCCGAAGTCCTCGGTGTCGCGGGCGGGTTCGGGGAAGACCAGGCGGACGTCGCGGTGGCCGTGCGAGTGGTCCAGGCGCAGCACCAGGCCGTGGCGGTCCAGGGCGAGCGGGCGGACGTCCGGGCCGTGGGTGAGCAGTGCCGGGTCGAGCAGCCGGGTGAGCAGGTCGAGGGCGTCGGCGTGGTCGTCGGCCAGGTGGGTGAGCAGGGCGGCCTCGTGCCGGGCCAGCGGGTCGGGGGCGGCGAGGGCGAGGTCGGCGGCGGTGAGCGCGCCGGTGCCGTACGGGGTGGCGAGGACGGCGTGGGCGACGTCGACCCGCAGGTGGACGCTGAGGCCGTCGTCGGCGAGGTGGGCCAGGTGCAGCCGGCCGGCCAGGGTGAGCCGGGCGCGGATGCGGTCGCGGACCGCCACGGGGGAGACGTCGGTGACGTCGAGTACGACGGCCAGGCCGTCGGTGGCGGTGGCGGTGGCGAGGGCCGCGACGAGCGGGGCGTCCAGCGGGGCGCGCAGGCGCAGCCGGGAGCCGTGGACGGAGACCGGGGTGTCCAGGTCGTGGTGCTCGCCGAGGGCGCGGACGGTGAGCGAGGAGGTCGCGCTGAGCAGGCTGCGGACCCGTTCGGCGGTGGTGGGCTCGGGCACCTCGGCGTCACCGGCGGTGATGCTCATGGACGGACCTCCTGGTAGTTAGGTGAGCCTAACCTAATGTCCCCCTGGGGGTGTGGCAAGTGGGCGCGCGGCGACGTCGAGGCGTGCAGCGGGGTGCGGAGCTGCGGCGAGGGCCCGGACGCGTGGTGGCGTCCGGGCCCTCGGGGCGTCGTGGCGGCGGGTCAGGCGATGACGGCCTGGGCGTCGATCTCCACCAGCATCGGCTCCTGCGGCAGTTCGACGAAGATCGTGGTGCGGCAGGGCTTCACCCCGCCGGGCTTGACGTTCTCCTCGATGAACTCGGCGTAGACCTCGTTCATCAGCGGGAAGTCGGCGCGCTTGGTGAGGTAGACGCGGAACATCACCACGTCCTCGATGGTGGCGCCGCCGGCCTCGACGATCGCCTTGACGTTCTCCAGGGTGCGGCGGGTCTGCGCCTTCACGTCGCCGTGGTGGAGGTACTCGCCGGTCGCCGGATCCTGCGGGCCCTGACCGGAGACCTGGAGGATCGGGCCCTTGCGGACGCCCTGGGAGAACATCCAGGCGGGGGCCGGGGCGCCGTCGGTGCGGATCTCGATCTTGTCGGAGGACATCGGGGTCTGGGCTCCTTGCGGTTGATGGCGGTGCGGTGACGGTTCGTCAGTTCTGGTCGGGGCGGCCGCAGTCGGCCGACACGGACCGGGCGGTCGCGAGCAGCTGCGGGAGCAGGTCCAGCACCTGCTCGTACGGGAGCACGACGTCCGGGACGGAGATGGAGGCGGCGGCGACCACCCGGCCGCTGGCGTCCCGGATCGGGGCGGCGACGCAGTTGATGAAGGCCTCGTGCTCGGCGTGGTCCTGCGCCCAGCCCTGGGCGGCGACCTTCTCCAGCTCGGCGAGCAGCGCCTCGGGCGTGGTGAGGGTGCGTTCGGTGTGCGGGGTGAAGTCGATCCCGGCCACCACCCGGCGGCGCTCGGGCAGCGGGAGGTCGGCCAGCAGGATCTTGGAGACGGCGGCGCTGTGCAGGGCGGCGCGCAGGCCGATCCGGGAGTACATCCTGACCGGGTGTCGGGAGTCGAACTTGTCGATGTAGACCACCTCACCGCCCTCGTAGGCCGCCAGGTGCACGGTCTGGCCGGTGGCGGAGTTCAGCTCGGCGAGGTGCGGGGCGGCGATCCGGCGGACGCCGCGCTGCTCCAGGGCCAGGCCGGACAGGGCGAACAGGCCGGCGCCGAGGTGGTAGCGGTAGGCCGCGTCGCGGTAGACGAACCGTTCCTCCTCCAGGCTCTGGAGCAGTCGGAGCACGGTGGTCTTGTGCACGCCGAGGACCTCGGCCAACTGGTCCAGGGAGCGTTCGCCCTCGCCGAGTTCGGCGAGGATGCGCAGGGCGCGGGTGACGGTCTGACTCATCGGGCTCGTGCTCCGGTCGGGTGGCGGGGGTCGGTGCTCATTGTGCCCGGGCCCGGTCGGCGCGCGCTCCGGCCGTCGCCTGGGCCGTCGCCTGGGCGGCTGCTTGGTCCGCTTGGGCCGCTTGGTCCGCCGCTTGGGCCGCCTGGGCCGGTGTCCGCACCGGCGGCTCTGCCCCGGTCCGCAGCCAACGGCGGGCGGCGGGCAGGGCCGGGGAGTCGATGCTCTCGGCACTGACCCGGGTGGCGGCCCAGTCGGCGGGGGAGGCGTCGAGCAGGGCGGTCAGCACCGGGGCGGGCGGCAGCTCGGCCTGGTCGCCGTGCGCGGTCAGCGCGCAGGCCGCGCTCACGTGGCCCAGCCGCAGCCGGCGGCGCTGGTCCAGGGCGTGGAGGGTGCCGGCCAGGTAGCCGGCCGCGAAGGCGTCGCCCGCGCCGGTCGCCTCCACCACCTCGACGGCCAGGGCCGGTTCGGCGACGGCCGTGCCGTCCCGCTCCAGGGCGGTGACCAGCCGGGCGGCGTCCTTGACCACCACGGTGGCGGGTGAGGGGAAGCGGCGGCGCAGCGCGGCGGGCTCGTCGGTGCCGAAGGCGGCCTCGGCCTCGTCGGCGCCGAGTAGCAGCAGGTCGGCGGCGTCCAGTAGCGGTGGCAGCACGGCCGGGTCGCGGTCCCGCCAGAGTGCGGGGCGCCAGTTGAGGTCGAAGCTGACCAGCCGCCCCGGGCGGCGGTCCGCGAGCAGGGCGCGCAGCAGGGCGAGGCAGTCGTCCGAGAGCGCGGCGGTGATGCCGGACAGGTGCAGCAGGCGGGCGCCGGCCAGCAGGTCGGCGGCGGCCGGGTCGGTGAGCAGCGCGGGGGAGAGGGCGGCGGCCGCGGAGCCGCGCCGGTGGTAGTGCAGCCGGCTGCGGCCGGGGCCGAGGTCGTGCCGGTGGCCGGTGGTGCCGCCGACCTCCTTGAGGTAGAGGCCGGTCGGGCGGTGCGGGTCGACGGTGACGCCGGAGACGTCCACGCCGCGGGCGGCGACCTCGGCGAGCAGACGGCGGCCGAAGCCGTCGTCGCCGACCCGGCTGATCCAGGCGGTCGGCACGCCGAGCGCGGCCAGCGCCCCGGCCACGTTGGACTCGGCGCCGCCGACGGACAGCCGGAAGGTGTCCACGGACTCCAGCGGGCCGGGGCGGTCGGGCAGGAGCACGGCCATCGACTCGCCCACACACACGGCCGTCGGGGGAGGGCCGGGGCGGTCGGGCCCCGGGTGGTCCTGTGGCGGCATCTGCTGGGCTCCTCGTCTGCGGCGGCGGCGTGTCGACCTCTGACGGTGGGGTCCGACTCCGTTGACCGTGATCCGGCGCCGATGCTAGAACCGTGTTGCCAGCATGTGCAACCCTCGTTGCACATGTTGCAACATGGCGGATGGAGGACGACGGTGGAGCAGACCTTCGCGAGCAGGGGCACCTTCGCGAGCGGCGCGGACGGGCCCGGCATCGCCGAGGGGGCGGTCGCGGCACTGGCCGACGAGACCCTCGACTGGCGGTTCAAGGCCGCCCCGCCGGAGAGCTGGGGTCGCACCACCCGCGACTGGCTCGCCATCGGACCGACCCTCTCCTCCCTCGCCACCCCGCTGCTCACCCTCGACGGCGCCGCGCTCGACCACAACGTCCGCACCATGGCCGACTGGTGTGCCGCGGCGGGCGTCGCGCTCGCCCCGCACGGCAAGACCACCATGGCGCCCGAGCTCTGGCAGGCCCAACTCGCGGCCGGCAGCCACGGGATCACCCTCGCCAACCTGCCCCAGGTGCGGGTCGCCCGGGCCTTCGGCGTGCAGCGGATCCTGCTCGCCAACACCCTGCTCGACCCGGCCGGACTCGCCTGGCTCGCCGCCGAACTGACCGCCGACCCGGGCTTCGGCTTCCTCTGCTGGACCGACTCCACCCAGGGCGTACGGCTGATGGACGAGGCGCTGCGCGCCGCCGGGGCCGAGCGGCCGGTCGAGGTGCTGGTCGAACTCGGCGGCCCGGGCGGGCGGACCGGTGTGCGCGGGGTGGACGCCGCCGTCGAGGTCGCCGCCGCCGTGCTGCGCGCCCCCACCCTGCGGCTGGCCGGTGTCGGTGGCTACGAGGGTGCCCTGGCGCACGACGCCACCGCCGAGGGACTGGCCGCCGTCCGCGGCTACCTGAAAGCGCTCGGCGAGCTGCACGGCCGGCTCGCCGGGGCCTACCCGGACGGCGCGCCACCGGTGGTGTCGGCCGGCGGCAGCGCCTACTTCGACCTGGTGGTCGAGGAGTTGGCCGCCCTGCCGGAGGCACTGGTGGTGCTCCGCTCGGGCGCGTACATCGCCCACGACGACGGGTTCTACCGGGGCATCTCCCCGCTCGCCCGGGGCGGCGGACCGACCCCGTTCCGCGGTGCGCTGCACGGCTGGGCCCGGGTCGCCTCCCGACCCGAGCCGCAACTCGCGCTGTTGGACGCGGGTAAGCGCGACCTGCCCTTCGACGAGGGCCTGCCCGAGCCGCAACTGGTGCGCGGCGGAGCGGCGTTGAACGGCACGGCGGCCCGGATCACCGCGCTCAACGACCAGCACGCCTTCCTCCGCGACGCGGGCGACCTCGCACCGGTCGGCGCGGTGCTGCGGCTCGGCGTCTCCCACCCGTGCACGGCCTTCGACAAGTGGACCGCGATCCCGGTGCTGGACTCCGCGGACGCGGCCGAGCCGAAGGTCACCGGGCTGGTCAGGACGTTCTTCTGATGACGACGGGGGAGAGAGCGACCGTCCTCGGCGGGGCGACCGGCTCCGAGGGGGTTACCGGCTCCGAGCGGGCGACCGGCTCCGAGGGGGCTACGGTCTTCAAGGGGGCCACGGTCGTCGACGGGACGGGCGCCGACCGCTACCGGGCGGACGTGCGGATCGCCGACGGAGTGATCACCGAGATCGGCGCGGCCCTCGGCGGAGGCACCGCGGTGGACGCCGACGGCCTGGTGCTCGCCCCCGGCTTCATCGACATGCACGCCCACTCCGACCTCGCCCTGCTGGTCGAACCCGAGCACCCGGCCAAGGTCACCCAGGGCGTCACCTGCGAGGTGCTCGGCCAGGACGGCCTGTCCTACGCCCCGGTGGACGACACCACCCTGCCCGCGCTGCGCCGCCAACTGGCCGGCTGGAACGGCGATCCGACGGGCCTCGACTGGGACTGGCGCGACGTCGGCGGGTACCTGGACCGGATCGACCGCACCCGGGTCGCCGTCAACGCCTGCTACCTGGTCCCGCACGGCTCGCTGCGGATGCTCGCCATGGGCTGGGACAACCGCCCGCCCACCCCGGCCGAACTCGACCGGATGCGGCAGGTGTTGGCGCAGGGCCTGCTGGACGGGGCGGTCGGCATGTCCAGCGGCCTCAGCTACACCCCCGGTCTGTACGCGGACACCGCCGAGCTGGTCGCACTGTGCACCGTGGTCGCGGCCTACGGCGGCTTCCACGCGCCGCACCAACGCTCCTACGGCAAGGGTGCGTTGGAGGGCTACGCGGAGATGGTGGAGATCGCCCGGCGGTCCGGCTGCGCGCTGCACCTGACCCACGCCACGATGAACTTCGGCGTCAACCGGGGCCGGGCCGGCGAGTTCCTGGAACTGGTCGACCGGGCGCTCGCGGACGGCGTCGACCTCACCCTGGACAGCTACCCCTACCTGCCCGGATCCACCACCCTGGCCGCCCTGCTGCCGAGTTGGGCCACCGAAGGCGGCCCCGGCGCCACCCTGGCGCGGCTCGCCGACCCGGCCGCGTGCGAGCGGATCCGGTACACGATGGAGCGGACCGGCAGCGACGGCTGCCACGGCGTGGTCGCCGACTGGGCGACCGTCCAGATCTCCGGTGTCCGCTCGGCCGACCTCGCGCCGACGGTCGGCCGGACGGTCGCCGACCTGGCCGCCGAGCGCGGGACCGGCGGGACGGAGGTCTTCCTCGACCTGCTGCGCCGCGACGAGTTGGCCACCACCGTCCTCCAGCACGTCGGGCACGAGGAGAACGTCCGGGCGGTGATGCGCCACCCCGCCCACACCGTGGGCAGTGACGGCCTGCTCGTCGGGGCCCGGCCGCACCCGCGCGCCTGGGGCACCTTCCCGCGCTACCTCGGCCACTACGGAAGGGAGTTGGGCGTGCTCACCCTGGAGCAGGCGATCACCCGGATGACCGGCCGGCCCGCCGCCCGGCTGGGGCTGGACCGGCGCGGCCGGATCGCCCCCGGGTACCACGCCGACCTGGTGCTGCTGGACCCGGAACGGGTCCGGGACACCGCCACCTTCGAGCAACCCCGGCTGCCCGCCGAGGGGATCGAGGACGTGTACGTCAACGGCACCGCCGTCGTCCGGCAGGGTCGCACCACCGGCGCCCGGCCCGGGCGCGCCCTGCGCCGCACCGATCGAGGAACGCTGGCCCGATGAACGCCACGAATGCTGTGAACCGCACGAACGCACTCTCCGAGCTGCGGAACGATCCGGTGATCGCGGTGGTCCGCGCACCCCGGATCCCGGACGCCGCCGCGCTGTGCGCCGCACTCGCCGAGGGCGGCATCAACTTCACCGAATTCACCTACACCACACCGGAGGTGACGGACCACCTGGAGCGCGCCTCGGCGGCCGGGTGGAAGGTCGGGGTCGGCACGGTGCTGACCGCCGAGCAGGCCGGGCGGGGGATCGACGCCGGGGCCTCCTTCCTGGTCACCCCCGGCTGCCGGCCCGAGGTCGCCGAGGCCGGGCGGGCGCGCGGGGTGCCGGTGGTGCTGGGGGCGCTGACCCCGACCGAGGTGGCCCGGGCGGTCGACCTGGGGGCGGCCGCCGTCAAGATCTTCCCGGCCCGGTCGTTCGGCCCCGGCTACTTCAAGGACCTGCGCGGCCCGTACCCCGACGTGCCGTTGGTGGCCTCGGGCGGGGTGAACGCGGGCAACGCGGCCGAGTTCCTGGCGCAGGGGGCGCTCGCGGTGTGCGCGGGGACGGACGTGGTGCCCCCGGCGGCGGTGGAGGCGGGGGACTGGGCCGAGATCACCAGGCGGGCCCGGGCGTTCACCCGGGCCTGCTCGGCGGGGGCGTAGCGGCTCCCACGGAGCGGGGTTCGCGGAGCGGGTTCGCGCCGGGTCGACCCGCAATCGCCCGCAATCGCCCGCCGTCGCTCCGGCGTCGGTTAGGTGAAGGTGCGCGGCGGGCTGTCGGGACGGACGGGATCGGACGAGAATCGGTGGCACCCGGCTCACCCCGGGCCCCTCGGCCCCCGGCCCGGGCGGCCCCCGGACCCGACAGGAGGACCCGCCCCATGACCTCGACCCGCCCCGGCCCCGACTGGTTGGCCGACGCCGTCCTCTACCAGATCTACCCGCAGTCCTTCGCGGACTCCGACGGCGACGGCATCGGCGACTTCGCCGGCATCACCGAGCACCTCGACCACCTCGCCTGGCTGGGCGTGGACACGGTCTGGCTCAACCCCTGCTTCGCCTCGCCGTTCCGCGACGCCGGGTACGACGTCACCGACTACCTCACCCCGGCCCCGCGTTACGGCCGCACCGAGGATCTGGTCGCGCTGGTCGAGGCCGCGCGCGGCAGGGGCATCCGGATCCTGCTGGACCTGGTCGCCGGGCACACCTCCGACCGCCACCCGTGGTTCCTGGCCTCCGCCGAGGACCCGGCCGACCAGCGCTACATCTGGTCCGACCGGCCGGTGGACGGCTTCGTGGCTTCGCCGGGGAGCCGGCCGGGCTGGTACCGGCCGAACTTCTTCGACTGTCAGCCCGCCCTCAACTTCGGCTACGCGCGCACGAGTTCGTCGGAGCCCTGGCGGCAGCCGGTGGACGCCGAGGGCCCGCGCGCCAACCGGGCGGCCCTGCGCGACATCATGGCGCACTGGCTGGACCTCGGCGTGGCCGGCTTCCGGGTGGACATGGCGTACTCGCTGGTCAAGGACGACCCGGGCCGGGTGGAGACCGCCAAGCTCTGGACCGAGCTGCGGGACTGGCTGGACCGCACCCACCCCGAGGCCGCGCTGTTCGCCGAGTGGGGCGAACCGGCCGCCGCCGTCGCGGCCGGGTTCCACGCCGACTTCTTCCTGCACTTCGGCGGGGACGACCACGGCCTCCCGCTGCGCTCGCTCTGGAACAACGGCGGCGGGACGGTCGAGGAGTTCTGGCAGCAGGGCCCGTGCTACTTCGAGGCCGAGGGGCGCGGCACCCCGCGGACCTTCCTGGACGCCTGGCGCTCCGCCGCCGAACTCACCGAGGGCAACGGGCACATCGTGCTGCCCACCGCCAACCACGACTTCTCCCGGCTGGCCACCGCCCCGCGCTCCGGGGAACAACTCGCCCCCGCCTTCGCCTTCCTGCTCACCTGGCCGACCCTGCCCGCCGTGTACTACGGCGACGAGATCGGCATGCGCTACCTGCCCGGACTGTCGGACGTCGAGGGCAGCGTGCTCGGCCCGCGCTTCAACCGGGCGGGGTCGCGGACCCCGATGCAGTGGACGCCGGGCCCCTCGGCCGGATTCTCGACGGCCGCGCCCGAGCGGTGCTACCTGCCGCCGGACCCGGACCCGCACCGCCCGGACGTGCTCTCCCAGCGCGCCGACCCGACCTCGCTGCTGCACACCGTCCGGCGCCTGATCGCGCTGCGCCGCGCCCACCCGGGGCTGGGCGCCTCCGGCGGGGTGGAGGTGCGGCAGGCCGGGTACCCACTGGTGTACGTGCGGTCCGGGCGGTACCTGGTGGCGGTGAACCCGCGCCGGGAGCGGGGCGCGGTCCGGCTGGCGGACCTCCCGGGCGGGGGCGGGGTGCGGCCGCTGGACGTGCAGGGGGTGCGGGTCGTGGACGGTGAGCTGCGGGCCGAGGGGTTCTCGTACGGGGTGTTCGAGCTGGCCTGAGCCGGGCCTGAGCCGGGCCGTCGAGGCGTTCTTCGGCGGCCCGGCTTCCGCTCCGTGTCGGATGGTTGTAAGCTACATCCATAGATGGTTGCATTTACCACCTGTATTGGTTGCATTTGCCATCGTCATCGAAGAGATCGCCGGAGGACGGTACGAACGCCATGAGCACACCCCAGACCCCCACCGCAGCGCCCACCCTGGGCCACTCGCTCAAGCACCTCGCCGTCCACCTGCTCACCCCGCTGCTGATGTGCCTCGGCATGGCGCTCGCCTACCAGGGCGCCTTCCACCAGCCCGAGCCGCACCACCTCGAGGTCGCCGTGGTCGGCGCCGGGCCGCAGACCCAGGAGCTGGCGCAGGTCATCCAGGGCAAGGCCGGTGCCGCGCTGGACGTCCGGACCGTCGCCGACCGCTCCGCCGCCGAGCAGCTGCTGCGCGACCGCGACCTGGTCGGCGCCTTCGTCCCGGACGCCAGGAGCCCCGAGCTGATCGTGGCCAAGGGGAACTCCGACACCTCGGTGGTGGCCGCCACGGCGGTGTTCACCAACGTCACGGACAGGCAGGGCGTCCCGCTGCACGTCACCGACCTCACCATCCCCGCCGAGGGCGACCCGACCGGCCAGGGCCTGTTCTTCCTGCTGGTCGCGCTGAGCATCGGCTCCTACGCCAGCGTCGCGGTGATCGGCGCGGCCGGTGCCGGGCTGCCGATGCGGATCCGGGCCCTGGTGGGCGTGGCCGTCTCGCTGGTGGTCACTGTGATCGGGATCGCCACCGCCGGGCCGCTCTTCCACGTGGTCGATCACGACTACGCCGCCGTCTGGGCGCTCGGCTGGCTCTACTCCGCGGGCATCGTGCTGATCGGCACCGGCCTGCACAGCTTCTTGAAGAAGTGGACCACGCTGGCCCTGATGGTGCTGTTCGTGATGCTCAACTTCACCTCCTCCGGCGGCATCTACCGGCCCGAACTGCAGAACGGGTTCTTCGGCACCCTGCACGGCTTCTGGACCGGGGCCGGCTACCTGGAGGGCGCGCGCGACCTCCTGTACTTCGACGGCGGCGCCGGCCTCGGCGGGCACGTACTGACCCTGGTGGTCTGGCTGCTGCTGGGCGGGGCGGCCCTGGTCGCCGCGGCGGCGTACGAGGGCCGGGGGCGCCGCGCGGTGGCGGCGCGGGCCGAGGCGGAGGCCGAGGCCGAGGAGGAGATGGAGGAGGCGGTCGCGGTCTGAGGACCGTACGCCCGAAGGGACTTCACCCGGTGCGAGGGCATCGGAACCGGGTGGGGAACAGCGGCCCGCACCCGGCTCTGGACAAGCCGGGTGCGGGCCTCAGGCGGTTTCCTGCGGCCCGCGCCGGGCGGGCGGCCGGGTGAAGCAGCAGTCCCCGCAGAGCCCGGCGCCCGGTCCGGTCCGGTAGTAGAGGCAGCAGCTCGTTCGCCGGAACACGGCCCCGCGCGGGCCGGTGTGCAGCGTGCCGGAGCCCGCCAGCGGCGGACGGTCCAGCAGTTGCGTCACCAACTCCCTTGCCGGGAGCGACACCCGGGCGCCCAGTACCCGGAGCGTCCCGGCCAGCGCGGAGGCCGCGTTGCCGCGCAGCAGGCGTACCGAGAGCGGAACGGCGGCCCGCACTGCTGCGGCCAGCGGCTCCAACTGCCCGATCATTACGGAGCGGTGGAGCTGATCGACGAGTTCCCCGGGCTCCGGGCGGACCGGTTCCGGCGGCGTCCAGAGGTCGATCGGCCCCTGGTCCGGGATCCGCACCCAGGCGCGCTCCAGGGTCGGGACCGCACCCAGCAGGACGGCCGAGCCGATGCCCACCGACCAGAAGCGGGCGGCCAGGCCGAGGTGCAGGATCGAGGCGGCGACCCGGAGTTCGGCCGTGCCCAGGCGCTGCGCCACCACCTGGATCCGGGCGGCGAGCGGCGCGTCCGGGCCGCTGCCGTACAACTCCGGCAGCGGGCGGAAGCCGGGCGGCGGGGGACCGGCGGGGGCGGTGTCGAGGGCGAAGTACGGTCCGAGCGCGGCGAGGCGGGCGTAGTCGGGCTGCCGTCGTTCGGCCTGCGGTTGTTCCGCCCGGGGTTGTTCCGCCTGCGGCTGTTCGGCCTGGGGTTGTTCCGCCTGCGGCTTTTCGGGCGCGGGGTTCAACGGCCCTCCCCGGTACGGTCGTTGAACCCCGCGCCGGCTTCGGTCGGCCCCGGCGGGATCGGGTGGTCGGGGTGCATCTGGTCCTCCAGGGGGCCGGGGGTCGGGCGGCTGGTGACGCCCCGCCCCGCCCCGGTCGGAGGCCGGAGGTCGGCGCCGGAGGGCCCCGGTCGGGCGGTGGTCAGCCGGGCGCGGCGACGGCTGCGCCGGTCGTGCGGGTGAACGCTACCGCGCCCTGGCGCTCGGAGATCCACGGTGGTTCGTCCTCCGGTGCGGCGGTTGTTCCGACGGCATCCAGTCTGGCCCGCCCGGGCCGCCCGGACCTCCCGCTGCGGAGGGGAGCCGCCTCCTGCGCGGGGAGGAGCGGACCTCCCCCGGGAGAGCTGCCCGTAGGCTCGGCGGTGTGCGCACCGACCGTCAGTCCCGCCCCGCCCGGCGCCGCCGTCGGCCCGCCGTCGTCGCCGCCCCGCTGCTGCTCGCGCCCGTCGTGCTCGCTCACCCGGGGGACCGTGGGGCGGCCCTGCTGCTCGCCCTGACGGCCGCGTTCGCCGCCACGGTGGCGCTGCTGCCCTGGCCGCTCGGCAGGGTCACGCTGGCCGCCGCGGCGGCCAGTACGGCCGGGGTCTCGCTGCTGGTCGATCTGGGCTACCCGGGCCCGTACCGGCTGCCCGCGTTCTGGCTGCCCCTCGAATGGCTCGCGCTGCTGGGCGTGTTGTACCGGGCCGTCCGCCGGCTGCCCGAGCGCTGGGCCGGGCCGGTCGGCGGGCTGGTCGGTCTCGCGGCCGTGGTGCTCCCGTTGCGGTTCGTGCTCCGGATGCCGCAGGGCGGTGCGGCCGGGCCGGTGGGCGGTGTGCTGTTCTCGTTGCTGCCGGTGCTCGGAGTGGCCGGGGCGAGCCTCTACCTGCGGGTGCTGGACGTCCGCCGGGAGCGCGCCGTCGAACGGGCGCGGCGCGAGCAGCGGCTGGACGTCGCCCGCGGGCTGCACGACTCCGTCGCCCACGAGATCACCGGCATGGTGCTGGAGGCCCAGGCCGGCCAGCTCCCGGGCCAGGAGGCGGAGGAGACGGCCGCCCTGTTGCAGCGTCTGGAGGAGGCGGGGCTGCGGGCGCTCGACTCGATGGACGAGATGGTCGGGGCGCTGCGCGAAGGCCGGGCCACGGCCGGGACCACCCGCCGGGTCGGGCTGACCGACCTGCCGGAGCTGGTGGGGCGCTTCGGTGCGACGGGTGGCCCGCGCGCCACCGTGGAGCTCGCCCCGGAGGTCGTCGGACTGCTCGCCGCCGAGGCCGAGGCCACCGCGTACGCCGTCGTCCTGGAGGCCCTGACCAACGTCCGCCGGCACGCCCCGCAGGCCACCGCGGTGACGGTCCGGGTGGCTGCCGAGCCGGACGGCCGGGCGGTCCGGGTGACCGTCCGCGACACCGGCGGTCCGGCCGCCCGACGGCCCCGACTGCGCCGCCGGCCCGGCGCGGGCGGTACCGGGCTGGTCGGCCTGGCGGCCCGGGCCGCCGCCCACGGCGGCAGCCTGACCTCCGGCCCGCTGGGCCCGTCGGGCTGGCAGGTGTGCTGCACCCTGCCGGGGCGGTAGCGAGGGGCACCCCCGGATTTCCGGGGGACGGTCGGAGCGCTATGTTGAACACGTTCAAATCGTTCTCGAGACCGTTCTCAGGGTCGTTCTCAGGGGGTAGGGATGAGCAAGCTACTGCCGGCGCAGCCCGGTTTCGCGGTCGGGGCCGTGTTCGCCGACCGGCCGGGGGAGCCGCGTACCGGCCCCGTCCGCGGCCGGGTCAGACCGAGCGGGCGGATCCTCGTCGCCCTGGCCGGTGTCGCCTGGGTACCGTATGCCGTCGCGGGCCTGTCGTCGGGGCCCGACAGTGCGTGGTTCTGGGGCCTGTACGTCGGATTCCTCGCGATGACCGTGCTGCCCCTGGCCGTACCTCGCGAGCCGAGCTTCCGGCGTGCCTGCCTCGCCGTCGGCTGGTTCCAGTTCGGCATCGAGGCCGTCTGCTCGGTGCCGTACGTGCTGCTCCCGCTGCCGGTGTTCGTCTTCGCCTTCCCGTCCGGCGTCATGCTGCTGCTCGCCGGTCGGCGCGACCGCGGCTCGGTGGGGACGGTCTTCGCCGCCCTGCTCGTGGCGGGCCCCATCGTGCTCCTCGCGCGCGGCGGGTGGACGCAGATCTAGGGCCCGGGCCCCCGCCGACGGAGCCGAGGGTCAGCGCCCCCGGCCGCCGCCGCGCAGGCCGCGCGGGCGGGTGAGGGTGAAGCGGTCGACCGGGACGAGGTCGCCGTACGGGCCGCTCACGGAGTAGTACGTGACGGCGATGGTGGTGTGGCCGCCGCGCTCGCCCGGGTCGACCTCGAAGGCGGCGAAGCCGTACGGGTTCTGGGCGTCGCGGAAGGCGGACCAGGGGGCGTCCTCGATCACGTAGACCGGGGGCCGTTTGCCGGTGGCCCGGTCGACCGGGCCGACGCCGGTGATCACCCGGGCCTTGGGCGGGGTGAAGAAGAGGTGGTTGGAGGGGGCGGAGGTGCCGCCGCCGCCGATGACCATGTGGACGGTGCCCTTGGTGGTGTCGACGGTCTCGGTGCCGGTGGCGACCGGGATCGGGGTGCGGGTGTCGGTGGGCTGCTGGCCGCGGATCGGGTGGGAGCGCTCGTAGTGGTGCTCGTGGCCGCAGACCACCAGGTCGACGCCGTACTCGTCGAACAGCGGCACCCAGGCCTCGCGGACGCCGAGGTCGGCGCCGTTGAACTTGTCGGCGGTGGAGATCACCACCTGGTGCATGCAGACCACGATCCAGTCGATCCCCGGGTCCGCGTTGGCGGCGATCAACTCCTGCTCCAGCCAGCGCTGCTGGGCGCCGCCGGAGTAGCCGTGCACGTAGCTGTTGCCGCCGTCCTGGTAGGCGACGTCGTCGTTGTTGAGGCTGATGACGCGCACCGAGCCGGCCGTGAACGCGTACCAGAGGCCGCGCAGTTCGTCGTCGGCGTCGGAGTCCGGGAGGTCGAAGTAGGCCTGGTAGGCGCCGTAGCCGATCGGGCCGTTGCCCTTCTCGTTCTCGTGGTTGCCGGCGGCGGGCATCCAGGGGCGGTGGCGGGCCGAGCGGGTGTTGTTCTCGAACCAGTCGGACCAGGTGCGGACCCGGTCGGTGGAGAGGTTGGCGTAGCAGAGGTCGCCGTTGAGCAGGTGGAACAGCGGGGCGACCCGCTCGACCCCGGCGGTGGTGTCGCCCGCGGCCGGGCTGCCGAGGTTGTCGTTGGCGTAGCCGTTGGCGGTCTGCTTGCCGAGGGTGGGGGTGCCCTGGTCGCCGAAGCTGGTGAAGGTGAAGGCGGCCCGGCCGCGCGGGGCGGTGCGGACGGTGCCGAGTTCGGGGGTGGCGCCGTCGTGGACGGCCGCGTAGACGTAGTCCGTGTCGGGGTGCAGGTCGCCGAGCCGGGCGTGGTGCACCTGGACCTCGGTGCCGGAGTCGGCGTCCCGGTAGGTGCGGGTCTCGGCCTGCTCGGTGCGCCCGAAGCCGCCGTGCGAAGTCCCGTACATCACCCGGGGGTTGGCGACGGACGCGGTGGTGTGCCAGGAGACCGTGACCTCGCGGGAGGCGTCCGAGCCGAACTGCAGGTGCAGTCCGCCGACCCGCGGGGCGCCGCAGCGGTCCGGCCGCTCCCACAGCAGCGGGGCGGCGGCGGGGGTGGCCGCGATGCCGGAGAGGGAGACGGCGCCGCCGAGGCTCAGGCCGGTCGCCCCGGCCAGGAGCCCGCGCCGGCTGACGGAGGGGGTGACGGGCGGACGTCCACTGGAAGCGTTCATGGCGGCCAGCTTCACCGGGCGGAGGTGAACCGCGCCGGACCGGTGGCGTGAACTTTCCCGCCCGCCGGTCGGTGCGGGAGACTGCCCGGTGTGACGAGTGCGAACGGTGAGTGCCCGCGGGTGATCCGGGTGTTGGTCGCGGACGACCAGGAGGCCGTGCGGCGCGGTGTGCGGCGGATCCTCGACGCCCAGCCGGACATCGAGGTGGTGGGCGAGGCCGCCGACGGGGTCGCCGCGCTGGAGCTGGCGGCCGAACTGCGGCCGGACGTCGCGCTGGTGGACATCCGGATGCCGCGGCTGGACGGACTGGAGGTGACCAGGCGGCTGTCCGGCTCGGTGCGGGTGGTGGTGCTGACCACCTTCGACCTCGACGAGTACGTCTACCCGGCGCTGCGGCACGGCGCCTCCGGGTTCCTGTTGAAGCGTTCCGGCCCGGCCCTGCTGGCGGAGGCGGTGCGGGCGGCGGCGGACGGGGAGAGCCTGATCAGCCCGTCGGTCACGGTGCGGCTGCTCCAGCACGTGACGGCGCCGCGGCGGCCGGCCCGTCCGACGGCGGCAGGGGTGGTGGTGCCGCTGACCGAGCGGGAGGTGGAGATCGCCGGCCACGTCGCGGCGGGCCGCACCAACGCCGACATCGCGGCCGAACTGTTCATCTCCGCGGGGACGGTGAAGACCCACGTGGCCAGCATCCAGCGCAAGCTGGGCGTGCCGAACCGGGTCGGGATCGCGGTGCACGCCTGGGAGATGGGGTACCCGGTGCCGCGCTAGCGGACGGCAGGGCGCGCCCACGGGGCCGAGGGGATGCTCCGTGGACGCGTGGAACCTGCGAGGTGGGGGTGGCCTCCGGACATCACGTCCTCCGGCCGGTAGTTCGATCGTCGACCGAGGTAGTACCAGCGGCAGACCCTGATCCGTCTCGACCTGTCGCCACTGCCTCCTGCGGTCGAACTTCCTTCAGCTACCTCGCAGGTCCACCTCCCATCATGCGCCTCCTACGAGCCGTGCACCAGGGGTGAACGGTCCGAAATCGGACGAATTCCGCAAGTCGGGGTCCGGGGAGCGGGCCCTACGGCTTCGGCCACCCGTCCACGAAGGTCAGCGTCCGGTGGTACGGCCCGTCCGCTCCGGTGCTGCGGTAGTCCTCGGTGCTGCTGCCGGTGCGGACGGTGCGGTCGCCGTCGTGGCGGGTCGCGGTGGGCCGCAGGGTGTGGTCCACGGTGCTGCGCCCGGTGACGTGGCCGCCGGTCGCGGTGGTGGCCTCGCGGTGGTAGCCGAGGTCCATCGCGGTGTTCTGGTCGGTGTTCCCGGCCGCGTCGTGGGTCACCTTGTAGGTGACGTCCAGCGGTTCGCCCTCGTGCACGGTGGTGGTGCGGTGCGGTCCGCCGCCCCAGGTGGCGGTGGTGCGGGTGAGGTCGGTGCCGTTGTGCAGCGTCACGTCGTTGCCGCTGTCGCGCAGTTGCTGGGCGGAGCTGAACGCGAGGTCGTCGCGGACCTCGGTCGTGATCCGGCCGTGCGAGGTCTGCACCCAGCCGCGGGCCAGGTCGTGCCGGGCGGCGGTGACGGTCCAGTCGCCGCTGCCGCCGCCGTGGTCGGTGAGCCGGGTGGTGACGGCGGCCTCGGGGGCGACCCGGTAGTCGGTGAGCTGCCCGGAGGTGCGGGCGGTGCCGTGGTCGACCTCGGCGAACAGGTTGACCTGGCCGGTCCAGACGTCGTTGCTCTGCGCCTCGGAGGCGTTCACCGCGATGCCGACGCGGTGCGGGCGCCCGTCGAGCAGCAGGCCGACGTACGGGGTGAGGTCGAGCCGGTAGGCGGGCAGGTCGAAGGCGAAGATCCCGGGGACCGGCCGCCACAGCAGCGGGTCCCAGCCGCCGGTGTAGATCACCGGGTACGGCCAGACGGCGCCGGCCACCCGGCCGTCCACGGTCAGCCTCAGTTCGCGGAACGGGCCCTTGCCGCAGGCGCCGATCGACGGGTTGGCGGCGACGAAGGCGTCCGGCGCGGAGGCGTAGGCGAACTCCTCGCAGGCGCCGCCGCCCCGCGCGTACACCTCGGCGGTGAGCCGTTGCAGGTTCTGCGGGAAGGTGAGGTCCCCGGCGGTGCCCGGGGCGGCCTGGGTGAGCGAGAACGGGCCGGTGGTGAGGACCTGGTCGGCGCCGTGGGCGGCGGGCCAGCGGTCGTTCGCGGTGTAGAAGGTCAGGCTCGCCGAGACCTTGTAGACGCCGGTGTAGGTGGCGTCGGTGACGTTGGCGAGGTCGAGCGAGAACGGCTGCGGTCCGGCCGCGAACAGCGGGGCGTAGCGGGTGAGATCGCGTTCGACGTTCCACTGGATGCCGTCCTGGGACGGCTCCGGGGTGGAGGACAGCAGGACCTCGACGCCGCCGACGCGGACGCTGAACATCCGGTCGAACTGCCGCCCGGCGACCTGCCCGTGGAGGTCCAGGACCACGGCGGACCAGGGGCCGGCGCAGTCGGCGGGCGGGGTGAGGGTGGCGGTGTACGGGGTGTCGGGCGGGTTGCCGTAGCCGTTGCGGAACTCCCGGTCGTGCATCACCTCGACGGTGCAGGAGCGGGTGTCGGGGCGGGTGAGCGGCTTGGTCGCGGTGACCGGGTCGTGGTAGTCGCTGCCGAAGTCGGCGTGGGCCGGGGCGGCGGCGGTCAGGGTGCCGGCGAGGGTGAGGGCGGTGGCGCCGAGCAGTCCGGCGAGGCGGCGCAGCAGGGGGCGCGGGGAGCGCCGGGGGAACAGGGCCAAGGTGGGTCCCCGGGGTCGGGCGGCCCGTCGGCGCGCGACGGGCCGGGTGGGTGATCCGGGCATCCTTCCGGCGCTGGCATGTGACCGTCAAGAGTTGCTTTCGGGCCCCCGCGGGAGCGTCGGCCCGCCCGGCCGGGGTGGGCCTACCACTCCTCCAGGGCCGCGGCCTCCTGGCGGATCAGGTTGCGCAGCGTCGCCAGCGGGGGCCGGCGGTCCTCCGTGCGCCACTGCATCTCCAGCGGCAGGGTGGCCCGCCCGTCCAGCCGTACGGTGGCCACGTCCTCGGTGAGGTGGCCGGTCATCGAGCCGGGCACCAGTGAGAAGGCGCGGTTGCGGGCGAGCAGGTAGAGCCGGGAGCCGACGATCCTCGGCGGGCTGACCAGCACCGGCGGGTCGACGCCGTGCTCCGCGCACAGGCCGAGCACGTGGTCGTAGTACCGGGGGTGCTGCTCGCGCGGCCACAACAGCAGGGGCAGGTCGCGCAGTTCGGCCAGTCGCAGGGCCGTCCGGGTGGCCAGCGGGTGGTCCCGGCCGAGGGCGACCCGGACCGGCTCGTCGGCGATCCGCTCCAGCCGGTAGCCGGGGACGTCCTCCAGGAAGCGGCCGAGGCCGATGTCGGCGAGTTCGCCGGCCAGGGTGGCGGAGACCTGGCCGGTGTCGACGGCGAGTTCGGCGGTGTCGAGCGCGGGCAGCTCCTGTTCGGCCCGGCTGACCACGGCGGGCAGCAGCCGGTTCACCACGCTCGGGGAGGCGACGATCCGGGCCGTCCCCAGCCGGGACTCCTCGTGCAGCCGGACCCGGGTCAGCATCGCGCCGGCCTGCTCCAGCAGCCTCGCGCTCTCGGCCGCCATCACCTCGCCGGCCTCGGTCAGCGCGACCGAGCGGCGGCTGCGGTCGAACAGCTCGACACCGACCGTCCGCTCCAGCCGGGCGACCTCCTGGCTGACCGTCGGCTGCGAGATGTGCAGCCGCTCGGCGGCCCGGCCGAAGTGCAGCGTCTCGGCCACCGTCAGGAAGACCTCCAGCTGCCGCAAGGTGAAGCCCATGCGGGTCATCCTAGTGCGAACCAATAGCTGAAAGGCTATCGGAAACCCCAGGACTCATTCTGGTTTCCGATCCGAACCGTCCATACGCTGAGCGTCACGTTGCCCCACCGCAGTGGCATCTCACAGGAAGCTCCCGCCATGACCGGACAGCCCGCCAGCACCCCCGCCATCCAGATCTCCGAGGAGGTCGCCCGGGCCGTCGCCGACGGCCGTCCCGTGGTCGCCCTGGAGTCGACGATCTTCACCCACGGCCTGCCGCGCCCCCGCAACCTGGCGGTCGCGCTGGAGGCCGAGCAGCAGCTGCGCGCGGCGGGCGTCGTCCCGGCCACCATCGGCGTGCACGCGGGCGTCCCCACCGTCGGCCTGAGCACCGAGCAGATCACCGAACTCGCCGCCACCGACGGCCTGGACAAGGTCAGCCTGCGCGACCTGCCGGTGGTCGCCGCGCTCGGCCGGCACGGCGGCACCACCGTCGCCGCCACCGCCTTCCTCGCCCACCGCGCGGGCGTCCGGGTCTTCTCCACCGGCGGCCTCGGGGGCGTCCACTTCGGCGCCGCCGAGAGCTTCGACGAGTCCGCCGACATGACCACCCTCGCCGCCACCCCGGTCACCGTGATCAGCGCCGGCGTGAAGTCCATCCTCGACATCCGGGCCACCCTGGAGCGCTTCGAGACCCTCAACATCCCGGTCATCGGCTACCGCACCACCAAGTACCCCGGCTTCTACGTCACCGACTCCGGCCACGAGATCAACTTCGCCGTGCGGTCCGCGGCGGAGGCGGCCGCCGTGATCGACGCCCGCGACCGGCTCGACCTGCCGCAGGCCGTGCTGATCGCCAACCCGGTCGACCCGGCCAAGCAGCTGCCGCCGGAGGAACTGGACGGCATCCTGGCCCGCGCCTGGGCCGAGGCCGAGCGCCGGGGCATCACCGGCAACGCCTCCACGCCGTTCCTGCTCGACCACATCCAGCGCGACACCGGCGGGCGCAGCCTGGAGGTCAACGTCGAGGTCTACCGCGGCAACGTCCGCCTCGGCGGCGAGATCGCCACGGCGCTGGCGGCCCTGGGGGACCGGGCCGGCGGGAATGACCGGACCGACGGGTCCGCCGCCGCGACCGCCGGGGCCTGACCCGTGCTCGGGGTGCTCGGCGACCTCGTCGAGGACATCGTGGTCTGGGTCGACGGGCCGCTGCGCCACGGCACCGACTCCGGTGCCCAGGTCTTCCGGCGGCGCGGCGGCAGCGCGGCCAACGTCGCCTGCTTCGCCGCCGGACAGTACCCGGCCCGCTTCCTCGGCTGCGTCGGCGCGGACGCCGTCGGGGACGGCATCGTGGCCGAACTCGGCGGCCACGGCGTGGACGTCCGGGTGCAGCGGCACGGTCAGACCGGCAGCATCGTGGTGCTGATCGACCGGGACGGCGAACGGACCATGCTGCCCGACCGCGGCGCCGCCAAGCTGCTGGAACGCGTCCCGGACGACTGGCTGGGCGGACTGACCCACCTGCACGTGCCCGCCTACTCCTTCGACGGCGAGCCGGTCGGCCGGACGGCGGTCGACGCGCTCGACCGGGTCCGGCAGGCGGGCGGCACCACCTCGGTGGACGCCTCCTCCACCGGGATGCTGGAGCAGTACGGGAGGGAGCGCTTCCTCGCCCTGCTGGCCGAGTTGGCGCCCACCTTCGTGTTCGCCAACCGCTCCGAGTCCGCCTACCTCGGGTTGCTGGTGGACGGGCTGCCCGGGCCGCAGCGGGCCCGGCTGGCGGCCTCGACGGTGGTCACCAAGGCGGGTGCCGGGCCGACCACCGTGGACGTGCCGGGGGACGGGCTGTTCACCGTGCCGGTGCCGCCGGTTGCCGAGGTGCGGGACCTCACCGGGGCCGGGGACGCCTTCGCGGCGGGCTTCCTGGCCGGGTTCCTGGACACCGGGGACCTGCCCCTGGCGGCGGGGCTCGGGCACCGCAGCGCCGCCCGGGTGCTGGCCTCGCCGGGGGCGTCGCTCGGGGGGAGTCAGGGCGGGCGCTGTGGGTGATACGGGGGCTGCGGGCGCCGCGGGCCCGGCAACTGCGGCTGTAGTGCGGGGCACTACCTCCGTAGTGCGGGGCGCTACCGCCGTAGTGCGTCCTTGCGGAGGAACTGCTTCAACCGTTGCCACGTCCAGGCGTTGACCACGTCGTCGACGGTGAGCCACCCGCGCTGCGCCGTGCCGATGCCGAAGCGCGGGTAGCCGAGCTGGCCGGTGGCGTGGGCGTCGCTGTCGATCGCGAAGCGCACACCGTGCCGCTTGGCCCGCAGCACGTCCTCGTCCCGCAGGTCGAGCCGCTGCGGGGAGCTGTTGATCTCGATCGCGGTGCCGGTGCGGGCGGCGGCCGCGAACACCGCGTCCAGGTCGACGTCGATCGGCCCGCGCCGGCCGATCCGTCGGGTGGTGAGGTGGCCGATGACATGGACGTACGGGTTCTCGCAGGCCCGGATCAGCCGGCGGGTCTGGGCGGCGCGGTCCAGGGTGAAGTGCGAGTGGACGGAGGCCACGCAGACGTCGAAGCCGGCCAGGAACTCGGGCGGCCAGTCCACCCCGCCGTCCGGGCCGATGTTCAGCTCGGTGCCGTGCAGCAGGCGCACCTTCTTGTGACGGTCGGCGAGTCGGCGCAGCTCCTCGCGCTGGGCCAGCATCTTCTCGTCGGTCATCCGCTGCATCACCAGGTCCGGCGCGTGGTCGGTGACGGCGTAGTAGGAGTAGCCGCGGGCCGCCGCCGTGTCGATCATCTCGGTGAGGGTGGCCAGGCCGTCGGTCAGGTCGGTGTGGGTGTGCAGGTCGCCGCGCAGGTCCGACTCCTGGATCAGCTCCGGGAGTTCACCGTTCAGTGCGGCCTCGATCTCGCCCCGGTCCTCGCGCAGCGGCGGCGGGATCCAGGGCAGACCGAGCGCCGCGTACACCTCTTCCTCGGTCGCGGACACCACCTTGGCGCCCTCCTCCTTCTTCTTCGAGCCCTTGCCGGTGTCGTCGCCGACCTCGAACAGCCCGTACTCGGAGAGCTTGAGGCCGGCCCGCACCGCCCTCGTGCGCAACTTGATGTTGTGCGCCTTCGACCCGGTGAAGTAGACCAGCGCGGCGCCCCAGTCCTCCTCGGGCACGACCCGCAGGTCCACCTGGATCCCCCCGGTGGTGCGGACCGAGGTCTTGGTCGGCCCGCTGCCGATCACCTCGGCCACGTACGGCAGTTCGGTGAGCGCGGCCATCAGCGGGGCCGAGTCGGCGGCGGTCGCCAGCACGTCGATGTCACCCACCGTCTCGCGCATCCGGCGCAGCGAACCCGCGTACGCGCAGCGGGTGCAGCCGGGCACGGCGGACAGCGCCTCGACCAGCTGCTCGGCCAGCTCGGTGGCGGCGTCGAGCAGGGTCCGGCCACCGGACTGCCGCATCAGCTCGATGCCGTGCAGGATCTTCTCGCCGCTGCGCTCGCCGAAGCCCGCCACACCGGACAGCCGGTCGGCGCGGATCGCGTCGGCGAGTTCGTCCACCGAGCCGATCCCGAGGTCCCGGTAGAGGGAGAGGGCGCGCTTGGGGCCGACACTGGGGACGGCCATCATCTCCCGTACACCGGGCGGGATCTCGGCGCGCAGGGCCTCCAACGCGGCGATCTTCCCGCCGGCGAGGTACTCGGCGATCTTCTCGGCGGTGGACTTGCCGACACCGGGGATCTGCTGGAGTCCCTTGACGTCCAGACCGGCCAGGTCCTCCGGGTGGCCGCCGACGGCCCGGGCGGCCTTCTCGTAGGCGCGGGCCCGGAAGGCGTCCCCGCCGGTGATGTTGATCAGGTCGGCGTACTCCTGGAGCAGCTCCCTGACCTGGTCGTTGAGCCGGGGCATGGGGCAAGTCTAGGTTCGGGGCGCGTTGTTCGCCGGGCGGTGGGTGGGGGCGGGCGTCGGTGGCGGGTGCCCGGGGCGGTGGCTAGTCGTAGGCGACCCCGAGCAGCAGCACGACGGTCATGCCGCCACCGGGGGTCGGCTCCACCGCGAGCCGGCCGCCGGCCGCCAGCACCAGGCTGTGCAGCGCCGGCCCCACCGGTCCGGTGCTCCGCACGCCCGCCAGCAGCCACTCGCGGGCCTCGGGAGGTTCGTACGAACCGCGGTCGGATATTCGGATCTCCACTCGCTCCCGGGCCTGTCCGGTCGTGCGGTGTCCGGCCGTGCCCTGCCCGGTCACGCCGCGCCCGGCCGCGGCGCGGGGTGCCGACGGGCCCGAGCGCCTGACGTCCGCGCGGACCAGCACCCGGCCGCCCAGCGGGCTGCGCCGGATCGCGTGGTCCAGCAGGCCGGCGATCGCCGCCTCCATACGGCGGGCGTCCCCGGCCACCACCGGCAGGCCCGGCGCCAGCCGCACCGTGACGGCCGCCGCCCGGCCGCCGCCGCGCACCACCCGGCGCACCACCTCGGAGACCTGCACATGCCGCGCCTGGGGCTCGCACCCGGCCTGGCGGCCGGTCCAGCTCAGCCGGTCCAGCTCCGTGCGGGACAGCGGCCGGGGGCCGGCCATCGAGATCGGCGGGTACGGGCCGAGCCCCTCCGGAGTGCCCCCGCCGCCCTTGCGTTCGGCGCCACCCGCGCCGCCGAGCGCGCCGAGCGCCCGGGCCCCCGACGCGACGTAGCCCCAGAGCTTCCCGCGTGCCATTGCCCTGCCCCTCGTGCCTGACCGGCGGCCGTCATCGGTTCCGCGGCCGACCGGGGCGGGCCGCTTCCCTGGCCCTCCTGCCAGCCTGCGCCTACTCCGCCCGGGTGACAATCCGGCTCCGGGACGCGAAGCGGTCAGCGGACCCCGCCGAGCGGGGGGTGGTGGGGCCGCCGAGTGGCGGGGTGGGGGGCGCTGCGCGGGGCTTTGGTTGGGGGGGTGGGCTTTCGGGAGGGTGGGTTGGTCCGGGGGCGGTTCCGGGGGTGGCAGCTCCGGGGGCTGGATGATTTTCCGACCGCCGACCCTGTGGGCACATGGTCGGGCGCCGTTGGCGGTCGGAAAATCACCCGTCACGCCCCCTTCCGCAGCCACCCCCTCCACCGCCCCCTCCCGCAGCGCGTCCCTCTCGCCTGGGTCGGGTGAGGGGAGAGGTGGGTGGGGAGGTGGAGAGGGAGGCGGGTGGGGTGGTGGGTGGGGTGGTGGAGGGGGTGGGTGCTGGTGGGTGTCCTGCCCAGTGGAGGAGGAGAAGGCTGGTGAGGGCGGCGAGGGCGCACCAGGTGGAGATGAAGGCGAGGCGCCAGAGCAGGGCGCAGGCGAGGGCGCCCGTTGCGGTGAGGAGGCCGAGGCGGCGGAGCAGGTGGTCGGCGCTGAGCAGGAGGGGGCCGACGGTGGTGAGGAGGTAGCCGGTGAGCAGCAGGGCCGGGTGGGGGACGCCGGTTCCGTAGTCGAGGGTGTGGCCGTGTCGGGTGGCCGTCACCGGGTGGGCGGCGACGGCGGCCGCGAGGGGCACCGCCACCGCTGCGCCGAGCAGCGCGAGGAGGGCGAGCAGCCGGCGACGGGCGGGGCCGGCCGGGTGGCCGGGTTCGCGGGCCGCGCACCACACTCCGGCCGGTACCAGGACGGGCAGCAGCGGCAGGGCGATCGCCGCCCAGGCGGTGCGGGCCGCCTCGGCGGGGCCGGCGGGCAGGTCGCCGTCGGTGCCGAGCCAGACCAGGGATTCGACGAGTTGGTGCACGCCGAGGACCAGCGGGAGTGCGGCGAGCGGTAGGCGTTGCGGCTGCCCGGACCGCCGGGCGCGTACGAGGCAGGCCACGCCGACGCCCGCGACCACCGTGCCGGCCACGGCGTCCGCCTGGGCGCTCCAGCACATCGGGGGGCCTACTCGGCTCTGCGGTCCGGGTCGGCGTCACGGTCGGGGCCGTCGCCGCTCTCGGCGCTGCCGGGCCGGTCCTCCGGTGGAGCGCCGATGGACTCCAGGGTCTCGCGGACGCTGCCGGGCATCGCCGGGTGCCGCCCGATCACGATCACCCCGATCACGATCGCCACCAGCCCGGCCGCCTGCCAGGCCAGGGCACCCGGGGTGACCCGCAGCCGGTCGCCGAGGAAGCCGACCGCGCAGGCGATCCCGGACAGCGGCTGGGCGGCGGTCAGCGCGGGGAGGGACATCCGCAGCGGGGCGGCCTCGAAGGCGCTCTGCACCAGCAGCAGCCCGACCACGCCCGCCACCACCACCGCGTACGGCTGCCAGGTGCGCAGCACCACCGCCAGCCCGTCGTGGTCGAGGCGTTGGGTGGTGGTGCGGGTGAGCGCGTCCTGGAGCCCGTAGAGCAGTCCGGCGGCGAGGGCCAGCAGGGTGGCCTCCTCGAACAGCGGCAGCCGTCGGGCGAGCGTGACCAGCAGCAGGGTCAGCCCGACCACCGTGCCGACCACCAGCCAGTGGCGCAGCTCCCCGGCGGGCGGGCCGCCGCCGGTCGGCCGCCCCGCCACGATGAACGCCGTCACCCCCAGGCCGAGCAGCAGCACCCCGGCCCAGCCGGACCGCCCCAGGGTCTGACGGGTCAGCACCCGGGACAGTGCCATGGCGAAGATCAGGTTGGTCGCCAGCAGCGGCTCGACCAGGGACACCTCGCCCTGATTGAGCGCGAGCGCGGACAGCAGCAGGCCGCTGACCATGAAACCGGTACCGAGCAGCCACTCCGGCATCCGCATAAGGTCCAGCAGCAGGCGCCAGTGCAGCATGTCGGCACGGGGAGCCCGCTGCGCCGCGTGCTGCTGGAGGACGAAGCCGAGTCCCAGACAGCAGGCCGCGCTCAGAGCGAGGAGGAAGACCGCCACGGAGGGACCACCAGGTTGTCGCTGCCCCGCGCCGCGCCGGCGGTTCCGGGGGAGGGACGGCGATCGCGGCGCGCTTCCGCCAGCGTACCGCCGGGGCGGCGGCCGGGCCGAGCGGACGCCGTACGGGTGGATCCGAGCGGGCCCGGGCCCGCGGTCGGCGCCATCGGCCCGCGCTTGCCGCCACGGGCGGGGCGGGCGCACGCTGGTGTGAGCGGCCGCCACGGGCCCACCGCCCGGGTCGGCCGGGACCGGCGCGACGGGGGCCTGCGCCAGGAGGTGTGGCATGCACAACCAGTGGGACGTGGAGCTCAGCTTCGACGAAGACGGCGTGCACACGGTGTGCGACGCCAGGTTGACGGGCGCGCGGGCGCCGGGCCTGAGCGCGCACGGCGAGGCCGAGAAGAGTGCGGAGGACCGTCCGCTCGCCAGGATCGGCGAGGAGGTCGCGGCCTCCCGGGCCCTGGAGGAACTGTCCCGCAAGCTGCGGGCCCAGGCCACCGGGGAGATCGACGACGAGGGGCACCGCCCGGGCTACCTGATCTACTGAACCCGGTGAACCCGGCCGTGCCGCATCCGGCGCGGGCGCACGCACGGCGGGGCCCTGTGCCCGGGCCGACGTCAAGTCTGCTCCAGCACGGGGGACTCGGGTGGTGCGCGGGTTTTCGGTTCGCAGGGTGTCGGGGTGCTCCGTGGGCTACCGGATCGGCGCCTCGGTGCGGCACAGGCGCTCGGCGGCCGAGCGGACCTCGTCCGCCCAGGCGCGGTACCGCTCGGACGGGCCTTCCGTGCGGACGTCCATCAGGTACTCGGGCCCGATGGCGTCGATGAACGCCTCCTCGGCCTCGGTGTCACCCCTCGTGGCGAGGAACCAGACCTCCCCCGCCACCGTGGCAGGTGCGAGCTCCCCGGCCGCCAGCAGGCCCGCCAGGTGGTGGAGCAGGCAGCGGTCGGCCGTCCGCTCGTCGGGAAGGGCCCGGCCGAGCTCCGCCAGCGCCTCGCGGAAGACCTCGCCGGTGCCGTCACTCGGGACCCGGCCGGCCAGGTCCCGCAGGGCGGGGGAGTCGAAACCGGCGACGAGCAGGTGGGCGGCGGCCATCGGCAGGTCCGCGGGATCGACGCGTCCGGCGACGTACTGCCAGGTCAGGGTGGTCAGCTGGTCCATCCGGACATTCTGCCGACGGCCGTCAGCTGCGCCACCAGGGGGCCCGGATCACGTCGTCCGGATCGGTCGCGCAGTTGGTGCCGCTGACCACCTCGCGGGCGGGTAGGTCCCAGCCGACCACCCCCGGGGCCTGCCGGTCCAGCTCGACCAGGCGGGCCCGCGCGGGGCCGGCGCCGGTGTTCACGTCGCACCGCAGCACGCTCGTCCAGGCCCGGCCGTCCAGCGCGGCCGTCACGGAGAGGAACGGCAGTACGACCAGGGCCAGGAGGAGGGACGCGAGCCGCAGGGCCTCCGCGGCCCGGGTCCAGGGGGTGACGGCGGACCGGGCGGTCCGGCCGGTCCGGTGCCCGGTCTCGGCGGACCGCACGCCCGTACGGTACTCGGCGATCACACCGAGTCGCAGGAGCAGACCGGTCACCCCGGCCGCCACACCCCACCACAGCCCGTTGAACGCCCCCACCACCACCCCGAGCGCCCCCGGCACGATCGCCGCCCGCGCCGCGGTCTCCAGCAGCGCCCGCCCCCGGTGCCGCGCGGCGCCACCGGCGGCGGCCGAAACCGCGTACGTGACATGGGAGATGACCGCCACCAGCACGGTCGCGAGCACCGGCTCGGCCAGGAACATCCCGATGACGACATCGAGCCAGTTGGTCGGCCCCATCGCCGACAACGCGTCCCGCGCCGCATCCCCGCCACCCAACGTCCAGGCCAACTTGAGCACCGGAATCGCGAGCACCACGGCCAGCGCCATCACATGAGCCGAACTCACCTGCGACGCGTTCCGCGACCCCGCCCTGACCACCACCCGCCCACGCTACGACCGCCCCGGCCACAACCCCCACCACGACACCCGCCGCACACCCGGCCGAGGGAGGAGCGCGCTGACACTCTCTCGGAGGCGCCCGCAGACCCCGGCGAGCTTCGGGTGAGGTTGGCTCCGGCCGACCCCGGCCGCGCCCTTCCGCACAGGAAGTCGGCCCGCCCGACTCCTCGCGCGCCCCGGCCGCCTGCGGCGGGCGCGGGGGTGTGGGGACCGCAGGCCCGGCCCTCTTAGCCGGGCCCGGCGGTGCTGGCTCGCGCAGGAAGTCGGCCTGCCCGACTTCTGGTGCGGGGCGGCCGGCGGTCGTGCGTATGTGGTGTGTTGGGTTCGCCGGTGCCCGCAGACCCCGGCGAGCTTCGGGTCAGGTTGGCTCTGGCCGAGCCCAGTCGTGCCGTTCCGCACAGGAAGTCGGTCCGCGCGACTTCTCGCGCGCCCCGGCCGCCTGCTGCGAGTGCGTGGGGCGTTGTGCTTCTTGGTGTCGGCCGGCCTGGCGCGGTTCGTGTGACCGTCGGCCGCAGGAGTGCGGCCGCGCTGGCGCACAGGAAGTCGGCCCGCCCGACTCTTCGTGCGGTGCGGCGCTGCTTGCTGTGAGTGCGTGGGGTGTTGGGCTTGGTGGTGTCCGCAGGGCTGGTGTCGTTCGTGTGAGTGCTGGCCGCAGCAGCGCGGCTGCTCTTGCCGAGCTCGGTTGCGTTGGTCCGCACAGGAAGTCGGCCTGGTCGACTGTTCATAGGGCACGGCACAGGAGGTCGGCTCGGCCGACTTTTCATGCGGGGGGACCGTCTGCCGCGAGTGCGTGGGGTGTTGGGTTCGGCGGTGTGCGCAGGGCCGGTGTGGTGGTGCCGGGCCGGTCCTCCGTAGGAGTCGGCTCGGCCGACTTCCTGTGCGGGGTTGGTGCTTCTCGGGCCTGGGGGTGCGGTGCGTACAGGAAGTTGGTGGGGTCGACTTCTCGTGGGGGCTCAGGGGTGGGTGAGGAAGGTGAGGACCTGGGGGTTGACCTGGGGGGCGCCTGCGGTGGGGAGGGTGTGGTGGGAGGTGGCGGGGATGGTGGTGACGGTGGCGTGGGGGAGGGCGCGGCGGGTGGCTTCGGCGGTGTGGTGGGGGTTGTGGGTGCGGCTGTGGGCGGCGTAGAGGGCGAGTATCGGGGTGGTGAGGGCGCGGAGTCGGGCGGGGGTGGGGCGTGGGCCGGTGACGACGGGGGAGGCGGGGAAGTCGGCGTAGCCGAGGGCGTACAGCTCGCGCCAGTCGGGGTCGACGGCGGGGCCGGGGCCGGATTCCCAGTCGAGGTAGGAGCGGGCGCGGTCCGGGGTGCGGTGCGGGAGGAAGAGGGGGAGGGCGCGCAGCAGGTAGCCGGGGCGGAAGCCGGTGAAGCACTGGGTGGGGTCGAGGAGGGCGAGGTGCCTGACCCGGGTGGGGGCGTGGAGGGTGTACTCGAGGGCGGTCCAGGCGCCGTAGGAGTGGCCGCAGAGGTCGGTCTCGCGGATGCCGAGTCCGTCGAGTACGGCGTCCAGCCAGCCGACCAGGCCGGGGACGTCGCGCAGTGGGGCGCCGTCGTGGACGCTGCGCCCGGGGTCGCCGATCAGGTCGACGGCGAGGACGCGGTGGCCGGCCGTGGCCCAGGCGCCGGCGTTGGCGAACCACATGGCGGAGGTGGCGCCGCCGCCGTGGAGGAGGACGAGGGGGCGGCCGTCGGCGGGGCCGCAGGCGTTGACGTGGGTGGTGCCGTGGGTGGTCCGGACGGTGAGGGGTTCGACCGGTACGGGCCAGCGGGTGAGGAGCTTGTCGTAGGCGGCGAGGAAAGGGGCGGTGCGGGCGGACATGAGGGGCCTCCGCGGTGTGGTGTGATCGCGTGCGGGCAGGTGGGGATCGCCCGCCCGCCAGATCACTCGTTGGACAAGTATCTCGCTGAACGAGAGAATAATGGCACGGGAGTGCCCGAGGAAGGACGAGAGGGTGTCCGAATGTGAGGAGCCGATGCGGCTGGTCCACCTGCTGCGCGGTCTGACGGTCGAACTCGACCTGTTCGGGGCCGAGTTCGCGGCCCGCAGTGGCCTGCACCCGACCGATCTGCGGGCGCTGATCCACCTGCTGGACGCGGCCCGGGCCGGGCAGGTGGTCACTCCGGGGCGGCTCGGTGAGGCGCTCCGGCTGAACTCGGCCGGGACCACCGGTCTGGTGGACCGGCTGGAGCGGCTGGGGCTGATCCGGCGCGAGCGCGACCCGCAGGACCGGCGCCGGGTGCGGCTGGTGGTGGAGGAGCGGGCGATGGAGCTCGGTGAGGGCTTCTTCGGCGGGCTGATCGGCGACCTGGTCGCGGCGATGGGCCGGTTCGATCCGGCGGAGCTGGCGACGGCCCGCCGCTTCCTGGAGGCGATGACCTCCGTGGTGGCCGCCGCCCGGCAGGACCCTCGGGGAACGTCCTAGGGCGTGTCTGACAATTCCCGCCGGGCGTGCGGCGTTGGGGCACGCACCTCGCCGCGTTGTCGTCAGTCGCCGATGCTCCGCATGGACTCCCTCCTCCGCCTTGCGATGCACGCACCCCAACGCCGCACGCTGATCCGACGCGAATTGTCAGACACGCCCTAGGAGGGGCCCAGGGTCCAGGCGATCAGTGACAGGGTTCCCATCGACACCAGGGTCGACCAGAGCACGGTGTCCCGGGCGAGGTCGGTGCCCTGGCCGTACTCGCGGGCGTAGGTGTAGATGTTCTGCGCGGTCGGCAGGGCGGAGAACAGCACCACGGTGAGCAGTTGGTGGGTGGGCAGGTGGAGCACCGGGCCGGCCACGAGCAGGGCGACGAGCGGCTGGACCAGGGTCTTGATCGCGACGGTCAGGCCGACCTCGGCGCGACGCGAACGGCCTTCGGCCGCCGGGCGGTTGTGCAGCGACATGCCGAGGGCGACCAGGGCGGTCGGCACACCGGCCCCGCCGAGCAGGTCGGCGGAGTGGTGGAGTTCGGCGGGCAGCTGGAAGCCGGTGGCCGAGGCGACGGCGCCGAGGGCGGTGGCGATCAGGATCGGGTTGCGCAGCGGCAGGGTGACCAGGGCCCGGCGGCCGGCCGCGCCGCTGTCCAGGACGGCCAGGACGGCGGGGGTGACCACCAGGATCTGGAAGAGCACCACCGGGCCGACGAAGGAGGCGTCGCCGATGACCTGCATGGTCACCGGGATGCCGAGGTTGGCGGAGTTGACGTATCCGGAGGCCATCGCGCCGATCGCGAGTTCGCCGCGCTTGCGGCGGAACAGCCGCCACCCGGCGAGCAGTCCGAGGCCGGTGGAGACGGCGGTGCCGGCCACGAAGGCGAGCATCGACGGGTTGGCGAAGTGCCCCAGCGGGGTGCGGGAGATCATCAGGAAGAGCGCGGCCGGCATCGCGACGTGGAAGACGAAGCGGGTCAGCACCAGCTCCGCCTGCGGTCCGAGCAGCCCGGCGCGGGCGACGACGTAGCCGACCGCGGTGAGGGCCCAGATCGGGGCGAAGGCGGACAGCAGCGGGTGGAGGTCTGGCATGGTTCCTCGGATCGCTCGGACGGGTCTGCCGGGTGCGGCGGGGATCGCCCGCCGGAGGGCCCCGGAACGCCGGTGCCGCCGAGAACCCCCCGTGGCAGTAAACCAGTGGCCGTCCGGGTGTTGATCATGGGGCCCGGGTCCGGGTCGGGGGCCGGCCGCCGACCGGGGCCGGGAGGGCGTCGCGGGGGCGGGAGGGCGTCGCGGGGGCGGGCCTACGATGAGCGGGTGGAGGACCAGTACCTGAGCCTGTCCGAGGTGGAGGCCGTCGCCCGCCGGGCCCACCAGGGGCAGGTGGACAAGAACGGGCACCCGTACGCCGAGCACATCGCGGCGGTCGCGGGCGGGACGGCGGCGCGCGGCGGCAGCGAGGCGCAGATCGCGGCCGGCTGGCTGCACGACACCGTCGAGGACGACCGGCTGAGCCGGGAGTGGCTGGCGGGGGCCGCGCTGCCGGAGGCGACCAAGGCGATCGTGGACGCGCTCACCCGGCGGCCCGGGGAGCCGGTGGAGGCGTACACCGCGCGGATCCTGGCCACGCCGGGCGCGCTGCTGGTCAAGCGCGCGGACCTGGCGCACAACTCGGACCCGGCGCGGCTGGCCGCGCTGGACGGGGCGACCGCCGAGCGGTTGGCCGCCAAGTACGCGCGGATGCGGGAGCTGCTGGGGCTGACCGGGGAGCTCTGAGGGCGCGTACGGACCGCAGGGGCGTGGAACGCGCGGGAGGGCCCGGGCCACGCGGATCGCGCGGGCCCGGGCCCTCCCGGGTCACCCCGGTGGTCCCTGTCCGACCCCCGGGGTGAGGGGGGAGTGGTCAGGAGACGGGTGGAAGCTCGGTACGCCGGTGGTCGGGCGGCTTAGTACCAGTGGTGGTTCTGCCAGAAGGCCCAGGCGGCGTTCGGGCTGCCGTAGCGGGTGTTCATGTAGTCCAGCGCCCACTTGATCTGGGTGGCCGGGTTGGTCTTCCAGTCCGCGCCGGCGGAGGCCATCTTGGAGGCCGGCAGCGCCTGGCCGAGGCCGTACGAGCCCGAGCTCGGGTTGGTCGCCGTCACGTTCCAGCCGGACTCGTGGGAGATGATCTGGCTGAACGAGGCCAGCTGGTTCGCCGGGACGATCTGGGCGGCGATGGCCTGCGGGGAGGCGGTGGCGGCGTTCGCGGTGGCGGGCAGGACGCCCGCGCCCAGGGCGGTGAGACCAGCGGCGCCGGCGAGAATCGCGGCGGAAGTGCGCATACGGAGCTTGAAAGTGGGCATGTAGAACAGGACCTCAATCAGGTTGGGCCGAGTCGCGCCCCACCCAGGACCACGGGCCGGACAGGGGCCGTTGCGGTTGCGGGGCGCGACTCGGCGGTAAGCCGTCGACCGGCGGGACAGGAGCCGGTGCGGCTGACGACGAGAGCCATTGTTGCCAGACGGGATCGGCCGTCGCCAAGACCCCCTCGCTACGACGCACCGTCGTAGGCGCGACGGTGGCCGTGGATTCGAAGGGCGGCCCGGGCGGGGCGCGCGGACCGGGGCCGAACCGGGCGGACGCCGGTCGGCCGACCGGGGCACCGGGGGTGCGGCGGGGGGCTCCCGGTCACCACTACCCATCGTCGTAGCCGCTTTTCGGCTGTGAGCGCACTCACCGTTTGAGGGGCGCGGCCGTCACCGGACGGTCCGGTCACAGCACTTTGGGTACTGACGATCTGTGCCCGGCGCCACAGGATTCGGTCACGGTCCGCAGCCGTCCCCTCGCCGGGCGCCACCGGAGGTCACCGAAGGTCGTCAAAGGCCGCCGGGGATCACCGAAGGTCGCCGAGACGGCGGTGCCGGAGCGCCCGGGCGGCCAGCCGGTCCGCCTCGCCGGCGGCCGACAGCTCGCCGAGGGCCCGGGCGACCGCCGCGCCCAGCCGCTCGCAGAAGGCCGCCGGCTCCTCGGCGGCGTCCGGCAGCTCGGGGACCACCTCGTCCACCAGGCCGACCGCCGCCAGCTGTGCGGCGCCGATGCCCTGCGCCCGGGCCAGCTCGGCGGCGTGCGCACCGTCCCGGTGCACGATCGCCGAGGCGCCCTCCGGCGGCAGCGGTGCCAGCCAGGCGTGCCCGGCGGCCAGTACTTGGTCGGCCGGGAGCAGTGCCAGCGCCCCGCCGCCGGACCCCTGGCCGAGCAGCACGGCGAGGACGGGGGTGCGCAGCGCGAGCAGGGTGGTCAGGCAGTGCGCGATCTCGACCGCGATCCCCTCCTGTTCGGCCCTGGCCGACAGCTCGGCGCCGGCCGTGTCCACCACGGTGACCAGCGGCAGGCCCAGTTCCTCGGCGAGTCGGGCGCTGCGCCGGACGGCCCGCAGGTCGGCGGCGGTGAAGGGGCGCTCGTGGTCGGCGCCCTGCCGTTGCTGGCCGACGACCAGGGCGGGGCGGCCGCCGAGGACGGCGAGGGCGCGGACCAGGGCGCCGTCGTGGCCGCCGGGGGCGTCGAGCAGGACCAGTTCCTCGGCGGTGCGGCGCAGCAGCTCGCGGGTGCCGGGGCGGTCGGGGCGGCGGGTGCGGCGGACGGAGTCCCAGGCGTCGGGGGGTGGGGCGGTGGCGGGGGACGCCGCAGGGGTGAGGGGAGTGCCCTCGTGAAGAGGGGTGCCGCTATGAGGAGGAGGGACGGCCCCGAGGACGGCGAGCGTGCGGCGGAGCAGTTCGCGCAGTTCCCGCGGCGGGACCACGGCGTCCACCAGCCCCTGCCCGGCCAGGGTCTCGGCCCGCTGGACGTCCGGCGGCAGTCGCACGCCGCGCAGTTCCTCGTACACCCGGGGGCCGAGGAAGCCGAGCCGGGCGCCGGGCTCGGCGAGGACCAGCTGGCCGAGGGTGCCCCAGGAGGCGAAGACCCCGCCCATGGTCGGGTTGCGCAGGTAGCTGAGGTAGGGGAGGCCGGCCGCGCGGTGCGCCTGGACGGCCGCGGTGATGCGGAGCATGCAGAGGAAGGCCGCCGAGCCCTCCTGCATCCTGGTGCCGCCGGAGACGGGCAGGGCGATCAGCGGGAGGCGTTCGGCGGTGGCGCGCTCGACGGCCCGGGTGATCCGTTCGGCGGTGGCGACGCCGATCGAGCCGCCGAGGAAGCCGAACTCGGAGGCGATCAGGGCGACGGGCCGGCCGTCGATCAGGCCGCGGCCGGTGAGCACGGCCTCGTCCAGGCCGGTGCGGTCGCGGGCCCGGTCGAGCGCGGCGCGGTAGTCGGGGTCGGCGCGGTAGTCGGGGGCGGCGGTGGGGTGGGACGGCGGTTCGTCCCAGTAGTGGAAGCCGCCCGGGTCGACCAGCAGGCCGATCAGCTGGTGGGCGGTCAGTGCGGTGGCCCTGGCGGTCGGCCCGTCGCCCGTGCTCGCCATTGCGCCCGTGCTCGCCGCTGCGCCCGTGCTCGCGCCCGTGTCCATGTCCACCCCGTCAGTGATCGTTCCGGTCCGGCACGGTCCGTCACTCTATGCGGCGCGGGCGCGGCGCTGTGGGAGTGCTGTGAAGGTGTGAGGAGCCCGACAGCGGGGCGGACGGAAGTTCGACGGCGGTCGACCCAAGGGCGGGGCGGACGGTTCGTGGACGGCTTCGGCGGACCGGCTCCGGCGGGCGGCGTACGGGCGAAGTCGCTGATGGGACAGGGGAGTTACCCGCCGGTAAAAAGTTGATTCAAGCCTTCCGGAGTTGTCGGTGGCCCGCCACACTGAGGGACATGACCCGCACTCTACGCGCGTGGAAGACCCGCGCTGCCGCCATCACCGCCGTCGCCCTGATGACCCTCGCCCCCGTCGCCGTCGCCACCGAGGCGCACGCCGACGTGAGCGGCACGGTGTGCCTGTCCGCGCTGCCGTCGCAGGCCACCGACACCCTGAACCTGATCGCCTCCGACGGGCCGTTCCCGTACTCGCAGGACGGCGTGGTCTTCCAGAACAGAGAGGGCGTGCTGCCGAGCCAGTCGTACGGGTACTACCACGAGTACACCGTCATCACCCCGGGCGCCCCGACCCGTGGTGCCCGCCGGATCATCACCGGCGAGGACTCCCAGGAGGACTACTACACCGGCGACCACTACGCCACGTTCTCCCTGATCGACCAGACCTGCTGATCGAGCGCCGGTACGCCCGTGGCCCGGCGGATCCGTCCGCCGGGCCACGGGCCCACCGGGACCCGCGTCACAGCTCGGACGGTCCCCAGTCGCTCACCGTCAGCTCGTCCCCCACCCGCACGGTGCCCGGGCACAGCACGGCGAACTTGCTGCCGAGCGCCACCCCGCCGACCGCCGCCCGGCGGTACCGCGCCAGGGTGCGCAGCGGCTCCGGGCCCGCCTTGGCGCCGGTCGACTGGTCCACCAGCGTCACCGCGCAGCGGATCGCCAGCTTGGTGTAGCCGAACTCGGCGCCGCCGACGCGGAAGCGGCGCAGCAGGTCCTCGGTGTGCGGCTCCGGCCAGCCGTCCACCACCAGGTTCGGGCGGAACCGTTCCACCGGCAGCGGGTCGACGTCCTCGTCGGTGCGCGCGTTGAAGTCGTCCAGGGTCGCCCGGGACAGCAGGTGCATCGCACTGCTGTCGGCGAAGCCCGACGTCCCCGGGGTCAGCCCGTCGGTCGCCCGGTCGTGCTCCGGCGGCACCCGGACCAGCCGGCTGGGCGCGCCCAACACCCGGGACAGCCAGGCGGCCACCTCGTCGCCCTGGTCGACGGCCGGGTACGGCACGCCGAACAGCTCGACCTTGCGGCGCGGGCCCGCGCTGTCCACCGCGAAGGCCACCGGCTCCACCCCGGGCGCGGCCAGCGACAGCCGGGCACCGCCCTCCGCCACCGCCGGGCGGACGGTCGCCAGCAGCGGATCCCGCCGTTGGGAGCGGAACACGCCGTCCTGGTCCACCACCATGAACTCCCGGTCGTGCGCCAGCCCCGCGCCGGTCACCTCCGCCCGCTCCGTGCGCACCCCGGCACAGCCCTTCACCGGGTAGTACCGCAGTTCCGTCACCGTCGCCATGTCGCCCCCGTGGTCCGCGGCCGCCCGGGCCGCTCTTCTCCTCGCCCCCGTAGGGTAGTTGCAGGCCGGGCCCGCAGCGGTCCGGCCGTCGTGCCGGTGAACGCCCGGCGGCCGTGCGGTTGCTAGGGTCTGCCCATGGCACCGAGCAGCGCGAACCCCCCGGGACGGCTCCGGCGCGACGCGCAGCGCAACCGGGACCAGTTGCTCGCCGCCGCCCGCGAGATGTTCTCCCGGCACGGCCTCGACGTCCCGCTGGACCAGATCGCCAAGGAGGCCGGCGTCGGCAACGCCACCCTCTACCGGCACTTCCCGACCCGCGAGGCGCTGATCGCCGAGGTGTTCGCGGACGCCGGAGCCGGACTCGCCGAAGCCGGGCGGGAGGCGCTCGCCGCCGAGGACGCCTGGACCGGCCTGGAGGGCTACTTCGAGCGGATCTTCGCCCTGGTCGCCGCCGACCGCGGCATCAACGACCTGGTCACCCAGGCCATCCCGGTCATCCCCGGCATGATCGAGATCAGTCGAGGGCACGCCGTCACCGTCGGCGCCCTGATCGCCCGCGCCCAGGAGCAGGGCACCATGCGGCGCGACGTGGTCACCATGGACCTGCTCTTCCTGCTCGGCCCCCTCTGCCGCGCCCTGCCCGCCACCGCAGAGCTGCGCCCCGACCTCTGGCGCCGCTACCTCGCCCTGCTGCTGGACGGCTTCCGCGCCCGGGCCGCCCATCCGTTGCCCGTCCCGCCGATCGGCGAGGAGCACCTGGACCGGATGTTCGCGGACCTGTGGGAGGCCGAGGCCCCGGAGGCCTGAGGTCCGTCGGTCGTCCGGCAGCGGCCGTCCGCCACCGGCCGTCCCCCACCGGCATCAGGGACGCGTACGGAACACCCGGTGAGGCGTCAGGGCCGTGTCAACGGGCGCGGGCGGGCGCGGGCGGTCCGCTTGGCTGGGGTGATCCGCCAGGCGGCGGCGCGGACGGAGAGGCGGGGCGGGCGATGACGGACACGGGTACGGGCGACGGCCGGATCGTGGTCGGCGTCAGTGGTTCGCTCGGCAGCCTCACGGCCCTGCACCACGCGGTGGCCGAGGCCCGGCGGACGGACGTCGAGGTGCTCGCGGTGCTGTGCTGGACCCCGCCGGGGGAGGAGCTCGGGTACCGCCGCTCGGTCTGCCCGCCGGTGGTCGGCGCCGGCCGGGACGCCGCCGTCGCCCGGCTGCGGCTGGCGCTCGACGAGGCCTTCGCCGGGCGGTACGCCGGAGCCCGGCTGCGCTGCCAGGCCGTGCGCGGCGAGACCGCCCACACCCTGCTGCGCTGCGCGGACCGGCCGGGCGACGTCCTGGTGCTCGGCGCCGGCCGGGAGCGGGGCTGCCTCTCCCGGCTGATCCGGCCGTCGGTCACCGCCTACTGCGTCCGGCACGCGACCTGCCCGGTGCTCACCGTGCCGCGCCCGCCCCTGCAGCGGGACCTGGAGGCGCTGGAGCGCGGCTACGGCCTGCGGGACCTGGTGGCAGGCAACTAGCGGGCGGAGTAAGGCCGTTGGGCGGCGATGAGGGCGTCCTCGTGTACGGCGGTCATGGTGCCGCTCGGCTGCGGCAGCGACCCTCCCGGACTGCCGACCGGGCGACCGACCGGCGGCCTGCCCGCTCGCCCGCCCGCCCGCCGGAGCGTCTAGCGGAGCCCGGCCGCCCGGGCGAGGAGTGCGGCGGTCTGCCGGCCGGCCGCCAGGGTGGCGGGGTCGGTGGCGGGCAGGCAGCGGTTGGCCCCCGGGTGGTAGGCGGTCATCACCACCCCGGCGTGGTCGGTGGGGAGTTCGAGCAGTTCGGCGGTCGGCACCACCGCGTGCAGCTGACGGGTCAGTCGGCCGGGTACCACCTCGTCCGTGGTGCCCAGCACCAGCAGGACCGGCACCGGGGACGGGCCCGCCGCCAGGTGGTCGAGCGGGACGTCCCCGGTGGTGGCCGCCGGGCGGCCATAGGCGGAGGCTATGCCGACGGCGGCGGTGGGGCGCAGTTCGGCCGGGGTGTCCGGGTGGGTGGCCACGGCCACGGCCTCCCGGCCGCCGAGCGACCAGCCGGCCAGCACGAAGCGGTCCGGATCCCCGCCGTACGCGGCCACGTTGTGCCGGGCGAAGGCCAGTGAGGCGAGCAGGTCGGCTCGGCCGCCGTCCGCCCGGTCGGGGCGCCAGTCCGGGACGAGGACCAGCAGGCCGAGCCCGGCGGCCTCCTGGGCGAGGGTGTGCAGCACGTCGCGCTCGTCGGGGCCCGAGCCGTGCCAGAGCAGCACCACGGGGGCGGGCCCGGAGCCGGTGGCGGTGGGGCGGTGGACGTCCAACAGCCGTCCGTCCGCGTACGGAACGGCCTCCGGTCGCGCGGTCGTCATGCCGGGTTCGCCTCCGATTCGGTGGGTGGTCACGGAGCTGCTACTGTACTTCCTGTCGCGAGGGAGATGATCTCTCGTCAGGCGTCAGCGGTGCTACCAGAGCACGTCCTACTTTCAGTAGGAAGAGTCCGTGCGATCCGGGCCTGGCGCTCCACCGTCGGACGGGGTCCGGCACCTTCACGGGTGCCGGGCCCCGTTCGCGTTTCCGCCTGCGGGGCCCGGGAGTTCAGGACGGCTGGCGGTCCGAGCCCAGCTCGCGGGAGATCCGCAGGCCGACCTGGGCGACGACCGGGCCGAGGGCGCGGACCCGGGCGGCCGTCATCCGGGAGGTGAGGCCGGAGACGGACAGCGCCGCCGTGACCTCGCCGGTGTGGTCGAAGATCGGCGCGGCCACGCAGCGCACCTCGGGTTCGTTCTCCCGGTCGTCGATCGAGTAGCCGCGGGCGCGGACCCGGGCGAGGTCGGCGCGCAGCCGGGGCTCGTCCGCGATGGTCCAGGCGGTGACCGGGCGCAGGCCGGCCGCGACCACCTCGGTGACCGCCTCATCGGGGAGCCAGGCGAGGATCGCCTTCCCGGTGGCGGTGCAGTAGGCGGGTGCCCGGCTGCCGACCCGGGAGGCCATCCGGACGTTGGTCTCGTCCTCGACCTTGTCCAGGTAGACGATCCCCGGGGCCTGCCAGACGGTCAGGTGGACGGTCTCGCCGGCCTCGCGCTGGAGCCGGCGCAGGTGTTCGGCGGCGACGCTCCGCAGGTCGAGAGTGGTCAGGTAGGCCTGGCCGAGCCGGAGCGAGCCGTGGCCGAGGCGGAACCAGCCGGTCTCCCGGTCCCGTTCGAGCAGGTGCTCGTCGAGCAGCGGGCCGGCCAGCCGGAGCACGGTGCTCTTGTTGAGGCCCAGGGCGTCGGCGAGTTGGGCGAGCGGCACGCCGCGCCCGTCGCCGTGGTCGCGGACGTGGCCGAGGACGGCGAGTGCGCGGCGCAGCGAGGAGGACTGGTTGCGCTCGGTCGTGGGCTTCGACGCGGGCGCGGCCGCCGTCGTGGGCTGCTGGGGCGACGTCTCCGTCATGGGTGCGTTCCCTGGTCCGGGTTCTGCTGGCGTTGCCCCGCACGCCGGCGGGGGTGGTCAGAACGTACCCCTTCGGGCCCGGATCAGCGCATCCTCGATACAACGTTGTGCAGTGCAAAACTTCGTGAACCGCCTCTTGTTGGGCCCGATCGCCCACGCCTAACGTCCCTGCCATCGAGCAGGCGGCGTCGCCCACCCGAGGCGCTGCGCCCTGCCGTCACCCCCACCACTTCACCCACCATCGGCCCCGGTCAGGGCCTGCTTCGACGCGCCCGTCCCCCGGCGGAGCGCGTCTCGGCGGCAGCTGTCGGGAGGGGAGGTCTCCACCCATGCGACTCACCAGTCGGGCCGCCGCGGCCGTCGTGCTCGCCGCCGGCTGCCTCGCCGCCACCGCCTGTGCCCCGGGCACCGCGGCGCCGGCCGGCGGCAAGGCCGCCGACGACCGCACCGGCACCCTCCAGGTGTGGCTGTACAACGAGGCGGGCAACGCGGCCAAGGAGGCCGTGGTGACCAAGGCGGTCAGCGAGTTCCAGGCCTCGCACCAGGGCGTCACCGTGAAGGTCAGCTACATCGACACCGACGCCTCGGCCCGCGCCGCCAAGATGAAGGGCGCCTTCAACGATCCCAACAGCGCCCCCGACCTGGTCGAGTTCGGCAACACCGACCTGCCCGGCTACGTCGCCGCGGGCGGACTGGCCGAGATCGGCGCCGAGTTGGACGCGTGGCAGGCCAAGGGCGACCTCGACCCGGCGATCGCGGGGACTGCGGTGGTCGACGGCAAGACCTACGGCCTGCCGTGGTGGGTCGGCGTGCGCGCCCTGTACTACCGCACCGACCTGTTCACCGAGGCCGGGCTCAACCCGCCCGCCTCGTACGCCGAACTGGTCGCGGCCGGCCAGAAGATCCACGCCGCGCACCCGGACACCTTCGGCATCGCGGTCGGCGGCAAGTACACCTACGGCGCGCTGCCGTTCGTCTGGGACGCGGGCGGCGACATCGCCGCGAAGAACGGCACGGCCTTCAAGGCCGCCATCGACTCGCCCGCCGCGCAGGCCGGGATCAAGCGCTACACCGACCTGTTCGGCCCGGACGGCTGCCCCGCCCAGCAGTGCGCGGACCTGACCGGCGGCAAGACCGTCGACCTGTTCGCGGCCGGGAAGTCGGCGATGGCGATCCTGGTCAACTCCAACCGCAGCAAGGTGGACGCGGGCGCGGTCAAGGGCAGGTACGGCGTGGTGCCGCTGCCCGGGGAGAAGGCCGGCTCGATCGCCCCCGCCTTCGCCGGCGGCAACAACCTCGGGGTGATGAAGGCGGCCAAGCACCGCACGCTGGCGGTGGAGTTCGCCGAACTGCTGGCGAGCCCGGCCTACCAGGCGCAGATGTACGACGCGATGGGCAACCTGCCGACGCTCACGTCGGTCAGTGCCGAGGTCGGGGCGAAGGACGCCTTCCTCAAGCCGTTCACCGACACCATCGCGGCCGGTACCCGCTTCGTGCCGCTGGACCGGGCGTGGGCGCAGATCGACGCCCAGGCGGTGATCCCGACCATGCTGCAGCAGGTGGTCACGGGCAAGGCGGACGTGGCCAAGGCCTCCGCCGACGCCGCGGCGCAGATCAACTCGGCCTTCGCCGCGCACTGACCCGCCGAGCAGAGAGCAGGTCCCGCACGTGTCCGCATCCACCACGACCGCCCCGTCGGCGCCGGCCTCCCCGCAGCGGCGCCGTGGGGGCAGGGCGCCGGCCGCACCCCCGGGCGGCCGGCGCCGCCGGCCCCCGTTGCTGCTGCTCCTGCCGGCCGCGGTCATCCTGGTCCCGCTGGTGGCCTACCCGATCTACCAGCTCGGGCTGTTGTCCGTGCTGGACTTCGGGCAGGCCCAGGCCTCCGGCGGCGCCCCGACCTCCTTCGTCGGCCTCGGCAACTACTCGAAGATCCTGGAGGACGGCCAGTTCTGGACGGTGCTGGTGCAGACCGTCGGCTTCGCCGCCTTCTGCGTGGTCGCCACCCTGGCCGTCGGCGCTACCCTCGCGGTGCTGCTGACCAGGGTCGGCCGCTGGCCGCGGCTGGTGCTGACCACGGCGGCGATGGCCGCCTGGGCGGCGCCCGCGATGACCGGTTCGACGGTGTGGAGCTTCCTGTTCGACACCAACCTCGGGCTGGTCGACCACACCCTGGTGAAGCTCGGGCTGAGCGGCTTCCACGAGTTCAACTGGTTCTACGACAAGTGGACGGCGTTCCTGATCGTGGGCGCCGTGGTGGTGTGGCACTCCTACCCGTTCGTGATGGTCACCCTCTACGCGGGCATCCGGGCCATCCCGGAGGAGGTCATGGAGGCCGCCGCCCTGGACGGCGCCGGCACCTGGACCACCTTCCGCCGGATCACCGCGCCGATGCTGCGGCCGATCCTGACCATCGTGGTGATCCAGTCGGTGATCTGGGACTTCAAGGTCTTCACCCAGATCTACGTGATGACCGAGGGCGGCGGCATCGCCGGCCAGAACCTGGTGCTCAACGTGTACGCGTACCAGAAGGCCTTCGCCTCCTCGCAGTACGGGCTGGGCGCGGCGATCGGCGTGATCATGCTGCTGATCCTGGTGGTCCCGACGGTCCTGTACATCCGCAGCCTGCGACGGACGGGGAACGAGCTGTGAACGCCCTTCGGAACCCCCGCGGCCGGTGGCGGCTCGCGGCGAACAGCGGTGCCGTGCTGCTGGCGGTGGTCACCGCCTTCCCGATCTTCTGGATGGTGCTCTCGGCCTTCAAGCCCAAGGGCGAGGTGCAGTCGCTGGATCCGAGGCCGTGGACCGCCCACCCGACGCTGGACAGCTTCCGGCAGGTGCTCAGCGTGGACGGCTTCGGCCGGTACTTCGTGAACAGCCTGGTGGTCGCGCTGTCGGTGGTGGTGCTGTCGGCGGTGGTGGTCTTCCTGGCCGCCGTGGCGGTGACCCGGTTCAGGTTCCGGTTCCGCACCACGATCATGGTGATGTTCCTGATCGCCCAGATGATCCCGGTCGAGGCGCTGACCATCCCGCTGTTCTTCATGTTCCGCGACGCCGGCCGGTTCGCGCCGGGCATCGGGCTGAACACCCTGGCCTCGCTGGTGCTGGTGCAGTTGGCGTTCTCGCTGCCGTTCGGGATCTGGATGATGCGCGGCTTCGTCGCGGCCGTGCCGGTCTCGATCGAGGAGGCCGCGCAGATCGACGGGGCGAGCCGGACCCGCATCCTGTGGCGGATCCTGCTGCCGCTGGTGGCCCCGGGCCTCGCCGCGACCAGCGTGTTCTCCTTCATCGCGGCGTGGAACGACTTCGTCTTCGCCAAGACCTTCATCATCAGCGCCACCGAGAACCAGACGCTGCCGTCCGCGCTGCTGGTCTTCTTCAAGCCGGACGAGAACGACTGGGGCGGGATCATGGCGGCGTCCACGCTGATGACGGTGCCGGTGCTGGTGTTCTTCATCGCGGTGCAGCGCAAGCTGGTGTCCGGGCTGGCGGGCGCGGTCAAGGACTGAGGACCGGCACCCGCCGGCCCGGGGTGGTCGGGAGCGGTCAGGAGACGAAGCCGATGACTCCGTAGTCCTCCAACTCCCGTGCCGTGCGCAGCCATCCGACGACCTCCTGGACGGCGGCGGTCACCTCGCGGTCCAGTTCCGGGGCGAGGCCCGCGCGCTCGCCCTGCTCGAACTGGGCGAGCGCCTCCCGGCACTGCTCGGCCGACCACTCGCCGCAGGAGACCTCGGGGGCGTAGGGCAGGCCGGCTGGGAAGCCGCTGCCGTAGAGGAAGTCGGAGACCGAGACGGCCTTGACGCCGTACGCGCGCAGGCCGTCGTCGACGACGTCCAGCCAGAGGCCGCGGAACGGGCCGAAGGACCGGTTGTCCAGCGGCGTCGCGTCCGGGGCGCACAGGCGCCGGTACGCGTAGCGGTACTGGAAGGCGTGCTCCTCCTCGTACGGCCCGCCGAACACCACCGCGCGCAGCGCCTCGCGGGCGGTCGGGGCGCCGTCGGCGATCTGGTCGGCGAACTCGTGGTCGGCGTGGTCCAGGCTGTCGCCGTAGTACCCGAGGACGTCCTGGAGCACGGATTCGTCGGCGCAGCCGGCCAGGTGGTGCTTGTTCTCGATGTTGGTCAGGTAGGCGGTGAGGAAGGAACTCATGCGGCCACCGTAACGCCCGTGACGGACAGTCGGCCGTGGGGGCCGGTGGGGCGGGGCGGGCTCAGGCGACCCCGCGCGGGCGGAACTGGATGCTGATCCGCGGGCCGACCGGGCGGGCGGTCTTCGGGATCGCGTGCTCCCAGGTGCGCTGGCAGGAGCCGCCCATCACCACGAGGTCCCCGTGGCCGAGCGGCCGGCGGACGACCGCGCCGCCGCCGTGGCGCGGCCGCAGCGCGAGGACGCGCGGCTCGCCCACGGAGAGGATCGCGACCATGGTGTCCTCCCGGGCGCCACGCCCGATCCGGTCGCCGTGCCAGGCCACGCTGTCCCGGCCGTCCCGGTAGTAGCAGAGTCCTAGGGTGCGGAACGGTTCGCCCAGCTCCGCCGCGTAGTGCCGGCTCAGCGCCGTCCGGGCCTCGGCGAGGACGGGGTGCGGCGGCTCGGAGTCGGCGCCGTAGGAGGCGAGCAGCCGGGGGACGTCGACCGTGCGCTCGTACATCTCGCGCCGCTCGGCGCGCCAGGGGACGCCGGCGGCCAGCTGTTCGAACAGCCGGTCGGCGCCGCGCAGCCAGCCGGGCAGCAGGTCCAGCCAGGCGCCGTCGCCGAGGGTCAGGCGCCGGAGGCCGTCGAGCGGGCCGAGCCCGAGGTCGGCGGCCTCTTCGAACAGCGAGGGCTGGAGGTGGGCGGTGCCGTGCATGGGTCCAGCGTACGCCGTGAATCGAACAGGTGCGCGAATGTATCGGGCGTGGCCTTCGGAGAACCCCAGGCTTCTGGGGTACCGGACGGCCCCGGCCGGTCGAAGACTGCCGGTATGGACACCATCGAACAGAACAAGAGCACGGTCACCGCGTTCATCGACGCGCTCTTCAGCAAGGGTGACCCGGGGGCCGTCGACGAGTACCTCGCCGAGGACTTCGTCAACCACGACCCGCCGTTCGGCGGCGGCGCCGACCGGGAGGGGATGCGCAGGGCCGGAGCGCTGTTCCGGGCCGCCTGCCCCGACTGGCACAGCGATCAGGACCTGGTGTTCGGGGAGGGCGACCTCGTGGTCGAGCACTTCACCGCGAGCGGCACCCACCGGGGCGAGCTGATGGGGGTGGCGCCCACCGGCCGGCCGCTCACGCTGCCCGGGATCAACATCTTCCGGCTCCGCGACGGTCGGATCGTCGAGCGGTGGGGCCGCCTGGACGAGCTCGGGCTGCTTCGGCAGCTCGGGCTGGCACCGGTCTGACGGCAGGTCCACCGCCCGGGGAGTAGCGTCGGTCCCATGGCGGCATCGTTGGTGGAACGCCGGACGGCCGGACTCGTCGACCGCTGCTACGCCGGGTCCGACCCGGCCCGGCTGCGGGCGGACGTCGTCCCCCGGCTGCTGCGGCTGGTCCCCGCCGACGCGGTGTTCTTCGCCACCGCCGACCCCGCCTCCCTGCTGTTCACGTCGGCCGCGGCGGACGAACCGCTGGTCGCCCAGACCACCCGCTTCCTCGACAACGAGTTCGGCCGGGCGGACGTCAACAAGTTCGCCGAGCTGGCGCGGTCCGCCGATCCGGTGGCCACCCTCGGCCGGGCGACCCGGGGCGACCTCGCGGCCAGCCCCCGCTACCGGGAGATCATGGCGCCCCTCGGGCTCGGCGACGAGCTCCGGGTGGCGCTGCGGGCCGGCGGGAACTGCTGGGGGTTCCTCTGCCTGCACCGGGAGCAGGCGGAAGCCGGCTTCGACGAGGCGGATCTCGCGGTGCTGCGGGCCGTCGGTCCGCACCTGGCCGAGGGGCTCCGGCGCGCGGTCGCGCGCGGGCTGACCGGTGCCGCGTCCGGCCGGGTGGTGGCCCCCGGGGTGCTGGTGCTCGACGCCGAGTCCGTCCTGCTGTCCGCCAGCGAGGAGGCCCGTGACTGGCTCGCCCGGCTGGACCCGGCGGACTTCCCGGCCGGCGCCCGGCTCCCGGTCGCCGTCAGCGCGGTGGCCGCACGGCTGGGTCGGCTGGGCGGGCAACCGGCCGACCGGGTGCCGCCGCCGACCGTGCGGGTGCGGGACCGGTTCGGCCAGTGGTGGAGCGTGCAGGCCACCCGGCTCACCGGGCCGCCCCGGCCGCAGACCGCGGTGATCATCGAGCCCGCGCCGCCACGGCAGCGGTCCTCGCTGCTGCTCAGCGCCTACGGCCTGAGCCCGGCACAGACCAGGGTCGCCACCCTCGTGCTGCGCGGCCGCTCCACCCGCGAGATCTCGGCCGAGCTGTGCATCTCGGCCAATACCGTGCAGGAGCACCTCAGCGCGGTCTTCGACCGGCTGGGCGTCCGCAGCCGCCGGGAGCTGGTCGCGCTGGCGCTGGCGGGGAACGGCTGAGCAGCGCGCCCGGGGCCCGTCCGGTGTCGCCCGCCCGGCGGGATCCGCGGGAGGGGTCCTAGGGCCGGTCTTCAAACCCCCGTCGTCCGCCCGGAGGGCGGGCGGGGCGGCGTTGGGGTGCGTGCATCGCAAGGCGGAGGAGGGAGTCCATGCGGAGCATCGGCGACCGACGACAACGCGGCGAGGTGCGTGCCCCGGCGTCGGCCCGCAGGCGGGGGTTTGAAGACGGGCCCTAGCCTGTCGTCATGGCGATCAACGGGTTCGGGGTCACCGAGTTCCAGCTCTTCCTGCTGCGGCGGATGGCCGACCACCACCCGGAGTTGGTCGAGGAGGCGGTGCGGCGACTCGGCGCCACCCGGGCCTCGATGCGGGAGGCGAACAAGCGCTGGCAGGCGATGGTCCGGGCGCCCCGGTTCCCGGGAGGGGGAACGCGGGAATGCCCCGTGCCTTGGCAGGGGGGGGAGAGCACGCCCCCGCGGAGCCGGGAACCCACCCGCACCACACCAGATCGGGGGTTGCCGC
>NZ_JBVIWC010000005.1:87720-120025 GCF_055594965.1 Kitasatospora sp. NPDC040550
AAACAACCATCGGGGGTTGGTGGGGGAGGGGGGGGTTCGCCTCGACCCCACCTTGTCTTCGGGGGGGAGGACAAAAAATCAGTAGCGGTCGATGGCCCCCCCCCCCCCCCCCCCGCGCCCCCCCCCCCGGTACGCCGCCGTGCTGGGGCCGGCGGAGGCGAGCCTGCCCCGGCGGATCGGCGACCTCGACTGCACCGCCCGGCAGTGGGCGCTGCCGCTCTGGCCGGAGCTGCGCTTCGAGGTGCTGCTGGGGCCGGCGGAGATCGGTGCGCCGGTGCTGAACGAGTGGCTGGTCCGGGCGCCCGGCGCTCCCGGGCCCGTGCTGCGTACGGCGGCCGACCTGGAGCCGTGGGGCTGTGTGGTGGGTGATGTGGGGGTCGCGTTCCCGGGGGCCGTGCCGCGCGAGGGGAGTGCGCCGACCCGCTTCCGGCTGGACTTCCGGGCGCCGGACGCGGGCGGGCGGGCGGGCTCCTGGACGGCCGACTTCACCTGGGGGCTGCTCCAGGAAGTCCGAGCGATGCAAGGGGATATTCAGTGAATGCCTTCGATTTGCAGGCCGCATGGCAGTCATGGCAATATAATCGCAGATACTGAATGGCTTTGACTTCGGAAAGTGAAGGATCATGTCGGGCGACGCGCGCGTCATCGTCGGAGTAAGCGGCTCACTGCACAGCCTGACCGCCCTGCACCGGGCGGCGGAGGAGGCCCGGGCCCGCCGGGCCGTCCTCGTCCCGGTGCTGGCCTGGACCCCGGTCGGCGGCGAGCGCAACTACCGCGCCCGGCCCTGCCCGCCGCTGCTCCGCGCCTGGCAGGACGCCGCCGGGGCCCGACTGGAGAGCGCGCTCGGCCAGGCCTTCGGCGGCCTGCCGATCGGCCTGCCGGTGCAGCCGCTGGTGATGCGCGGCGAGGCCGGCCCGGTGCTGACCGCGCTGGCCGACCGGCCCGGCGACCTGCTCGTGATCAGCGCCGGCCGGCACGGCTCGCTGCGCGGTCGTGTGCGCCGGCTGCTGCGCGGCTCGGTCGCCCGCTACTGCCTCGACCACGCGCGCGGCGGCGTGCTCGTCGTCCCGCCGTCCACCCTGCACGACGACCTGCGCGCCCTGCACCGCGGCGACATCGACCTGCGGGAGCTCGTCGCGGCCTGACGGTCCATCAACTGCCGTGCACGGTCGGGCCGTCATCCCCCGTGCACGGTACGGCCGCCGACCACCGTACGGAGCGGCAGCAGCCCGCGCAGTTCCGCCGTCGGACAGCGCAGCGGGTCGACCGGCCACAGCGTCAGGTCGGCGAGCGCCCCCGGCCGCAGGCTGCCGCGCTCGGCCTCCTCGCCGGTCAGCCGGGCGGCGTTCACGGTGTGCAGCGCGACCGCCTCGGCCCGGCCGATCGCGTGCTCGGGGCCGACCACCCCGGCCGTGGTCCCTCGGGTCGTCATGCCCCACACCGACACCATCGCGCCGTACGGGCCGACCGGGAAGTCCGATCCGGCCGACAGCTGCGCTCCCTCGTCCAGCCACTCGCGCAGCGGGAACAGCGCGGCGGTGCGCTCCTCGCCCCAGGCCCGCTGCTGGGTGAGCGCGCCGTCGTGCAGCAGCGGGTGCTGCACCGTCACCGGGATGCCCAGCGCGACCGCCCGGGCCCGCTGGTCGGCCCGGGCCAGCCCGCCGTGCTCGACCACGAGCGTTCCCGGCGCCAGCCCCGGGTGGCGCTTCACCACCTGCTCGAAGACGTCCAGCAGCACCCGCAGCCCGCGGTCGCCCCAGGCGTGCACACCCACCCGCCAGCCGCGCCCGACCACCCGCTCCACCGCGGCGAGCAGCTCGGCCGGCTCCCAGAGCAACCGGCCGTGGTAGCAGGGCTGTCCCTGGTACGGCTGTTCCAGGGCGCCCGCCTCGAAGCCGCCGTCGATGCCGAACTTCACGCCCCACAGCCGCAGTCGGGCGTCGTCCCGGCCGTCCGCGCGCCAGCCGTCCATCCGGTCCAGCAAGGCGTCCACCTGCGCGGGGGTGCGGGCCGCGAAGCCGGAGACCAGGGCCCGGACCCGGACGGCGAGCGCCCCCGCGGCCCGGGCCGCGTCCAGCACGTCGAGGTCCTCGACCGGGACGAGGCAGTCGCGCACCGTCCCGATCCCGGTCGCCGCGTAGTCGGCGGAGGCCGCGCGCAGTCCCTCGATCCGCTCCGCGAGGGTCGGCCGCGGCAGCACCCGCTCGACCGGCTCGATCGCCCGGTTGATCAGCCGGCCGGTCAGCCGCCCCCGCCCGTCCCGCTCGATCACCCCGCCGTCCGGGGCCTCGGTGGACTCGTCGATCCCGGCCAGCCGCAGCGCGGCCGAATTGAGCACCATGTTGTACGCGCCGCGGCGCACCAGCACCGGGTGGTCGGCGGTGACGGCGTCCAACTCCCCGATGGTCGGCAGTCGTTGCTCGGCGAGCAGCACCTCCTGCCAGTTGACCGTGGTGACGATCCACTCCCCGGCGGGGGTGCGGGCGGCCCGCTCGCGGATCAGCGCCAGGAAGCCGTCGAGGTCCCGGGCCCGGTGCACCGGGACGCCGTGGACACTGTGCCCGGCCAGGATCAGGTGGGTGTGGGTGTCGTCGAAGGCGGGCAGCACGGTCGCGGCCGGGGCGTCCACCAGCTCGGTGTCCGGCCCGACCAGGGCGTCCAGGCCGGTCGGCTCGGCGGCGAGGGCGGTGATCCGGCCGCCGGTGACGGCGATCGCCCGCCGAGGCGGCTCGCCCGGGACGAGGGTGTGCACGGCGGCGGCGCGGATCAGCAGGTCGGCCGGGCTGGGGGTTCGGTCCGGGGCGGGGGTCTGGTCCGGGGTGGTCATGGCAGCTCCTGGGGGTGGGACAGTCCGGTGACCTTCTCGACGTACCGCAGGCTCGGCTCGGCGAGCAGCCCGTGCACCTCGGTGAACACCGCGCGGGCCGGTACGGCGTTCCAGCGCTCGGGCAGCAGCGGGGCGGGCAACCCGGGGTCGAGGTACGGCAGCCGGCGCCACTGGGTGAGCATCGGCACGTAGTCCCGGAAGGCCTCGACCGGGTCGATCCGCTCCCGCCCGCGCACCTGCTCGGCGACCGGGCGCCAGGCGTCGGTGAAGGCCGCGTACTGCGCCTCGATCGCCGGGAGGTCCCACCAGGTCGCCACCGCCGTACGGAGTTCGGCGAAGCCGGCGTACTCGGCGGACAGGAAGAGGTGGACGTAGGCGCTCAGGCCGAGGCGCTCCAGCAGCCGGCGGGCGTCCGGCAGCAGCCGGGCGGGGGCCAGCCAGACGCCGGGGGCGGCGTTGCCGAAGCCGAGCCAGCTCAGCCGGGAGCGCAGCTGGTGGCGGTGGGCGCGTTCGGACTCCGGCACCGAGAAGACCGCCACCACCCAGCCGTCGGCGAGTTCGGCGGGCTCCAGGCTGTGGAAGATTCGGCGGTCGCCCTCGTCGAACACCGGGCCCATCGCGGGGGCCAGCCGGTAGCCGGTGGCCGAACGGCGCTCCTGGAGCAGGGTGCCGGCCTTCTTCAAGCGGGAGATGGCCGAGCGGACGGCCGGGCCGTCGACGTCCAGCTCGGCCATCAGCGCGATCAGGTCGGCGATCGATATCCAGCCGCCGAGGCGGCGGACGAACTCGCCGTAGACGGTGTTGATCAGGGAGCTGGGCCGGGTCGTGCTCTCCGGCATCTGCGGGCCCTCCTCCTCCCCGACGGCTGGTGGTGATCATAGCGACGGCACCGCGGGTCGGGTGGGCCGGTGCTGGGTCGGGCGTGCGGGTGGGGCACCGGTCCGGTCGGGCTCAGGCGTACGCGCCGGAGAGCAGGTGTCCGGCGCCGGGGGCGACGGCGGGCAGGCCGAGCGCCCGGAGCAACTGGTGGGTGGTGCAGATCGCCGCCGAGACCACCGGCTTGCCGAGCTGCTGCTCGGCCTCTTCGACGGCGGACAGCGAGGGCATCTGCACGCAGGCGGAGAGCACCACCGCGTCCGCCTCGCCGTGCGCCAGGCCCTTGGCGATCCCGGGCAGCCGGGCCGGGTCGTGGGCGGCCACGTCGAGGTTGTCGGCGATCTCCAGTGCGGCGTGGTCGAGCACCTCGATGCCCTCCCCGGCGAGGTAGTCGACCACCGTCGCGGCCAGCGGGCGCAGGTACGGGGTGACCATCGCGACCTTCCGCGCACCGAGCGCCCGCAGTCCGGCGACCAGGGCGCCGGCGCTGGTCACCACGGGCGCGGGTGCGCCGTTCTCGACGGTGCGGCGGTGCAGCCGCTGCTCGGCCTCGCGGTGGTAGCCGGGGCCGGTGGCCATCACCGCGACCAGGCAGGCGTAGCCGATCACGTCGACCCGGGCGTCCGAGAGCTCGGCGGCGCAGCGGTCGGACTCGCCGTCCATGGCGCGCAGTTGCTCGGGGGTGACCCTGGTCATCCGCATCCGGCTGGAGTGGAAGGTGAACCGCTCCGGGGCGACCGCCTCGCGGGCCCGCAGCAGGGCCGGGACTTCGGTCTCCATGGTGACGTTGGAGCTCGGGACGATCTGGCCGATCCGGTAGGTGGTCATCTGCGCCGGACTCCTCTCAGCGGGCGTCGATCACGGGGTTGGCGAGGGTGCCGATCCGCTCGATGGTGGCCTCGACCAGGTCGCCGGGCTGCAGGAACTGCGGCGGGACCATGCCGGCGCCGACCCCGGAGGGGGAGCCGGTGGCGATGACGTCGCCGGGCTCAAGGGTCATCCCGGCGGAGATGTCGGCGATCAGCCGGGCGATGCCGAACAGCATGTGGCGGGTGTTGGAGTCCTGCCGCAGTTCGCCGTTGACCCGCAGCGAGAGGTCGAGCTGCTGCGGGTCGGGGATCTCGTCGGCGGTGACCACGACCGGGCCGAACGGCGCGTAGCTGTCCTGGCCCTTGGAGAAGAACCACTGCCCGCTGCGGCGCTGGTCGCGGGCGCTGATGTCGTTGACGATGCTGTAGCCGAACACGTGCCGCCAGGCGTCCGCCTCGCTCACCCGGAACGCGGGCTCGCCGATCACCACGGCGAGTTCGCACTCCCAGTCGAGCTGCTTGGTGAGGTCGGCGTTGTGCAGGATGGGTTGGCCGGGGCCGGTGACGGCGGTGGCGGGCTTGCCGAACAGCACCGGGCGGTCCGGGAGTTCGCGCTCGGTGTCCAGGGTGCGGTGCGACTCGGCCACGTGCTCCACGTAGTTGAGGCCGACCCCGACGACCTTGCCGGGGCGCAGCGGGGCGCACAGCGTGACCTCGGCCAGCGGCCGGGTGGCCGGCGTCCCGGCGGTCAGGGCGCGGGCGGTGGCCAGGGCCGGTTCGCCGGCCCGGATCAACCCCATCAGGTCGTCGGGGAGTTCGACGCCGGCACCGGTGGCGAGGGCGGTCAGGTCGGCGACCCGGTCGCCGTCGGTACGGGCGCCGAGCCTGGGGGTGGGGTCGCCGTCGGCGCGGTAGGTCAGCAGCTGCATCGGGTGGACTCTCCTGTTCTACGGGGCGGTGGGCCCGGTGGTGTCCTGGTGCCCGTCGTGGGCCGGGTGGGCCTCCTCGCGGTAGAGGCCGAGGGAGTGCATCACCGGGAAGTCGTTGAAGGAGAACAGGCAGGCGTCCTCGCCCTGGTCGAGGTTCTCGTGCTCGTGCCAGGCCCAGGACGGGACGACGAAGATGTCGCCCTGCTGCCACTCGAAGCGCTGCCCGGCGATCACCGAGACGCCCCGGCCCTTGGCGGCGGTGTAGACCACCGAGCCGGTGTGCCGGTGGGCGCGGGTGGCCTGGCCGGGGCGGAGCAGCTGGAGGTGGGCGGCCATGGTGGGCATCACCGAGCCGCCGGTGACCGGGTTGGTGTACTCCATGATCACGCCGTCGTACGGGGATCCCTCGGTGGCGCGGGCCAGTTGGCACAGCGCGTGGTAGCTGGGCCCCCAGGGCCAGCCGAGCAGCGGCGAGTACGGGCGGGTCCACTTCTCGACGCCGTACGGGAGCAGGTTGCCGCCGTAGCTGAGCAGCGAGGAGTTGGGGACCGGGCCGGGGCGCTGGTAGAGGTCCGGGTGGACTTCGTAGAAGTTGGCGTCGAGGGTGTTGACCAGCGGGATGTCCAGGCCGTCCTGCCAGATCACCGGGTTGTCCTCGGCCTCGTTGCCGTGCTCGTGCCAGGTGCTGTTGGGGGTGATCGCGAAGTCGCGCGGGCCGACCCGGAGCTTCTGGCCGTCGACGATCGTCCAGGCGCCGGTGCCCTCGTGGACGAAGCGCAGGGCGGAGGCCTGGTGGCGGTGCGCGGTCATCGCCTCGCCGGGTCCCATGATCTGCAGGCCGGTGTACAACAGGCCGACGGCGGCGCTGAGTTCGCGGCGTCCGGGGTTGACCAGCATCACCACCCGGCGGCCCGCGTCGTCGGCCTTCACCAGCGGGAGGGCCTTGCGGACCAGCGGGCGCAGGTCGGCGTAGCGCCAGAGCACCGGGACGGACTTCGGCTGCGGGTACCAGGGTTCGATCTCGTTCGCCACCGTCCACAGGGCGCCGGCCTCGTGCTTCGCCAACTCCTCGTAGTAGGCGAGCAGTTCGGGGCTGTCGTCGACGCGGGCCCGGCCGATCCGGCCGTCGTCGTAGGTGCCTTCGGTGCTCATGACTCCTCCTCGGTCACGCTTCCTCGTCGGGCAGTGTCAGGGGCCGCAGCGGGCGGTCGTCCACGTGCAGCCGGAAGACGTCGAAGCGGTTGTAGTGGCCGACGATGTCGTGCATCTGCTTGGGCTGGATGCAGCGGCCGAGGTCGATCTCGGCGTACACGATGCCCTCCTCGTCGACCAGCGGTTCGGTGACCGCCCGGCCGTCCGGTCCGAAGATCCCGGACAACGCGCTGTGCGGGCGGGTGAGCCGGCTGCGCACCTGCGGGTCGTCGCCGGCGATCAGGTCGACCATCTCGGGCGACACGGTCGAGCAGGAGACCACGGTGAACAGCTTGCCCTCGAAGCAGTGGGCGGCGGCGCGCAGCGCGATCGCCTCCGCCATGTCGTAGTCCTCGGGGCCGACCGGCAGGGCGATGTAGGCGGCGGCGTGGACGAGTTCGCCCTGCGCCAGCAGGGTGAAGCGGGCCAGGGTGTTGGTGTTCTCCCCGCAGGCCAGGGCGCCGAGCGGGCCGACGGCGGTGCGGTGCACCTTCAACGAGCTGCCGTCGCCCTGGGTCCAGGTCAGCTTCTCGGCCCAGGTGGGCACCAGTTTGCGGTGCACGCCGAGGAGTTCGCCGTCCGCGCCGATGATCAGCAGGGTGTTGTACAGCACCCCGAGGCTGTGCCGGCCGCGCTCGTTGACGCCGATCACCAGCACCACCCCGGCCTGCCGGGCGGCCGAGCGCAGGGCTTCCACGTACGGCCCGGGGACGTCCACCGCGGCGCGGTACAGCCGCTCGTACCAGGGCGAGCCCTGCACCGGGGTCATCGTCCAGTTCCAGTACGGGTAGCCGGGCACGAAGACCTCGGGGAAGACCACGAGTTCCGCGCCGCGGCCGGCCGCCTCCCGGATCAGGGCGACGGCCTTGTCCACGGTGGCGGCCGGGTCCAGGTAGACCGGGGCGGCCTGGACGGCGGCGGCGGTGAAGCGCGGCAGGTCCATGCGTCTTCCTCACTCCTCGGCCGGAGCCGGCCGCCAGCGGCGGTGGACGGGCGGGGCGGCCTCCCGCAGCACGTGCAGGCGCGGGGCGACCTTGTCGGCGCCCGGGCCGGGCGGCCGGCGGCGCCCGGCCAGCCAGGGCGCGGGCCAGGGGGCGCCCGGGCCGGTGTAGTCCTGGTCGGCGGCGGCGTGCAGGGTCCAGAACGGGTCGTGCAGCTGGGCCCGGCCGACCGCGACCAGGTCGGCGCGGCCCGCCAGCAGGACGGAGTTGGCGTCGTCGTGGCCGGAGATCGCGCCGACGGCGACGGTCGGCAGGCCGGTGGCGGCGCGGACCAGTTCGGCGAAGGGCGTCTGGAAGCCGCGCCCGTACGGCGGCCGCTGGTGCGCCACCACCTCGCCGGTGGACACGTCCACCGCGTCCGCCCCGGCCTCGCCCAGCGCGCGGCAGATCGCCACCGCCTCGGCCTCGGTGGTCCCGCCGGGGGCCCAGTCGGCGGCCGAGATCCGGACCAGCAGCGGCCGCCCGGCGGGCCAGACGGCGCGGACGGCGGACAGCACCTCGACCGGCAGCCGCAGCCGGTGGGCGAGCGGGCCGCCGTAGCCGTCGGTGCGGCGGTTGGTGAGCGGGGAGAGGAAGGCGGAGAGCAGGTGCCCGTGGCCGAACTGGAGCTCCAGCACGTCGAACCCGGCCCGGCCGGCGCGCTCGGCGGCGGCCGCGAAGTCGGCGGTGACGGCGGCCAGTTGGACGTCGTTCGCCTCGTGCGGGACGGCACTGCCGGAGTCCCAGGGCAGCGGCGAGGGGGCGAGCAGCGGCCAGCCGTCGGCGAGCGGGCGGCCGATGCCGTCCGGTCCGGGCGCGGCCGTGGCGCCCCGGCGGCCGGCGTGGGTGAGCTGGATGCCGACCGGGGTGTCGCTCACCGAGGCGACGGCGCGCCGGAGTTCGGCCCAGGCGCCCTCCTGGCGGTCGGTCCACAGCCCGGGGCAGCGGTCGGTGGCCCGGCCCTCGGGGTCGACCGCCGTCATCCCGGCGATCACCAGCCCGGCGCCGCCGAGCGCGTGGGCGGTCAACTGGGCCCGGTCGAAGGCGCTGGGCAGCCCGTCGGGGGAGGTGAAGGTCGCCAGCGGGGGCACCACGATCCGGTTGCGCAGCTCCAGGGCGCCGAGTTTCAGCGGCCGGAACATCGGCGGCACCCCGGGGGAGCCGCCGGTGGCGGCGTCCACGGCGGCGGTGAACTCCGGGTCACGGGCCCGCAGGTTGCCGTAGGTGACCCGGCGGCTGCGGGTGAGCAGGTTGAAGGCGAACCGGTCCGGGTCCTGCCCGGCACGGCGCCCCACCGTCTCGAACCACTCCAGGCTGGCCTGCGCGGCCCGCTGGGTGGACTCCACCACCGGCCGCCGCTCGGCCTCGTAGGCGGCCAGCGCGCCGTCCAGGGTGGGCTGTTCGCTCAGCGCGGCGGCCAGGGCGAGGGCGTCCTCCAGGGCCAGCTTGGTGCCCGAGCCGATCGAGAAGTGCGCGGAGTGCGCGGCGTCGCCGAGCAGCACGGTGTTCCCGTGCCGCCAACCGGCGTTGCGGACGGTGGTGAAGCGGATCCAGCGGGAGGCGTTGGGGATCAGCCGGTGGCCGTCCAGGTGCCCGGCGAGCAGCTCCGCGCAGCGCTCCACGCTCGCCAGGTCGCTCTCGCCCCGCGCGAACTCCCGTGCGGCGAGGGCCTCGAAGCCCGCGCGGCGCCAGGCGTCGGCGGCGACCTCGACGATGAAGGTCGAACGGGTGGCGCTGTACGGGTAGGCGTGCACCTGCACGGTGCCGAAGTCGAACTCCTCGACGATGAAGGTGAAGGCCTCGAAGACCTTGTCGGTGGCGAGCCAGATGTAGCGGCAGTACCGCTCGTCCAGTTCGGTGCGGAAGGCCTCCGGGTGGGCGGCCCGGGTGCCGGAGTGGATGCCGTCGGCGGCCACCACCAGGTCGTACTCGGCGGCGAGCCGGTCGGCCGGCGGGGCGGGCGTGCGGTAGCGCACGTCCACCGCCAGCTCGGCACAGCGGTCCTGGAGGACGGCGCGCAGCCGGTTGCGGTCCAGGGCGGCGAAGCCGTGCCCGCCGCTGGTGCGGACCTGGCCGGCGTGGCGGATGTCGATGTCGCTCCAGCGGGCGAACTCGGCGCTGATCGCGGCGAAGACCTTCGGGTCGGCCTGGGCGATGCCGTCCAGGGTCTCGTCGGAGAACACCACGCCGAAGCCGAACTCGTCCTCCCGGCCGTCCCGTTCGAACACGGTGATCTCGCGCTCGGGGGCCAACTGCTTGGCCAGGGCGGCGAAGTAGAGCCCGCCGGGGCCGGCGCCGATCACCGCGATCCGGCGCGGCCCGTCGGCTGTCCGGTGTCGCGGTGCGTCGGCTGTCCGGTGCCGCGGTGCGTCGGCCGTCCGGTGCCGCTGCCCGTCGGCCGCGGGCTGCGGCTCGCCGACCGGCGGCTGCCGGCGCCCGCCCGTCACGCGACCACCTCCGGCTGCTGCGGACCGGCCTCGGTCAGCGCCCGGCGGACCGGGGTGGGCCAAGGCTCGGCGCCCTTGACCCGCGGCGCCGCGTGCACCACCGACATCCGGCCGCTGGCGGCCAGCCCCTGCGGCCCGTGCACCTCGAAGGCGTAGTGCAGCGAGGAGCCGCCGACCCGGACCACCCGCAGCTCGGTGCGGACCACGTCCCCGAACCAGAGCCGCTCCCGGTAGTCGGCCTCGAAGTGCACCCGGGGGATCCGTCCGAACAGCTCGGCCAGCCCGAGCCGGCGCAGCAGCGCCGCCTCGGCGGCCTCGGCCCAGCGCTGCACGGCGGAGAAGTGGTAGTGCCCGGCGGCGTCGGTGTCCGACCACTCGACCCGGCGCTCGATGGTGATGGCGGCCGGGGCGGGTGCCGGCTCCGGTGCCGCGTCCTGCGGTGCGGCGCCCTGGGGCGCGGTGTCCTGCGGTGCCGTGTGTTGTGGTGCGGTGTCCTGGGGTGCGGCGTTCTGGGGTGTCACGGCGGCCCTTCTGCGCAGCTCGGCGCGGAGCAGCTTGCCGGTCGCGGTGCGCGGCAGCTCGGGGACGAACTCGACGGCGCGCGGGTATTTGTACGGCGCGATGGTGCGTTTGACGTGCTCCTGGAGCTCCTTGACGGTCTCGGCGCCGGCCGAGGTGCCCGCGGTCAGCACCACGTACGCCTTGACCACCGAGCCGCGCCGCTCGTCCGGGGCGGCCACCACGGCGCAGTCGGCGACCGCCGGGTGGGCGGCCAGTGCCTGTTCCACCTCGGGGCCGGCGATGTTGTACCCGGCCGAGACGATCATGTCGTCGTTGCGCGCCTGGTACCAGAAGTAGCCGTCCCGGTCGCGGAGATAGGTGTCGCCGGTGAGGTTCCAGCCGCCGCGGACGTACTCGCGCTGGCGCTCGTCGTCCAGGTAGCGGCAGCCGGTGGGGCCCTTGACGGCGAGCAGTCCGGGCTGGCCGTCCGGCACCGGGTTGCCCTGCCGGTCGAGTATCGCCGCCCGGTAGCCGGGGACGGGGCGGCCGGTGGCGCCCGGCCGGATGTCGTCGTCGGCGGCCGAGATGAACACGTGCAGCAGTTCGGTGGCGCCGATCCCGTCGATCAGCCGTCGGCCGGTGGCGGCGCGGAAGGCCTCCCAGACGGCGGCGGGCAGCGGCTCGCCGGCCGACACGCAGCGCCGTACGCCGGTCAGCCGGTCGGCGAGCCCGGCGGCCAGGATCGCCCGGTAGGCGGTGGGCGCGGTGAACAGCACGCTCACGCCGTGCCGGGCGACCTCCTCGGCGAGCTGTTCGGGGGTGGCCTGCTCCAGCAGCAGGCTGGCGGCGCCGACCCGCAGCGGGAAGACCAGCAGGCCGCCGAGGCCGAAGGTGAAGCCGAGCGGCGGGGTGCCGGTGAAGAGGTCGTCGGGGGTGGGGTGGAGCACGTGGCGGGCGAAGGTGTCGGCGTTGGCCAGCACGTCCCGGTGGAAGTGCAGGGTGGCCTTGGGCCGGCCGGTGGTGCCGGAGGTGAAGGCGATCAGCGCGACGTCGTCGGCGGCGGTCGGTACGGCGGTGAAGCCGGGCCGCTGGGCGGCGCTGCGGGCGGTGAGGTCCTCGGGGCCGGGGCCGCCGAAGGACAGGACCCGCATTCCGGGGGTGTCGGCGAGGTCGAGCTCGGTGCGGAAGCGGTGGTCGCACAGGGCGATGGTGGGGCGGGCGATCCGGGTCAGTGCGGTCAGCTCGGCCGCGCGGAGCAGTGGCACGGTGGTGACGACCACGCCGCCGGCTTTCAGCACCCCGAGCCAACAGGCGGCGAGCCAGGGGGTGTTGGGGCCGCGCAGCAGGACGCGGTTGCCGGGGACCAGGCCCAGTTCCTCGGTGAGCAGCCGGGCCGTCCGGTCGGCGTGGTCGCGCAGTTCGCCGTAGCTCCACCGGGTGGTGGGGGTGAGCAGGCAGCGGCGGTCGGGGCCCAGGCGGGCGATGGTGTCGTCGAGCAGGGCGGACGCGCAGTTCAGGCGGTCGGGGTAGGCCAACTCCGGGAGTTCGAAGAGGAGTTCTGGCCACTGGTCGAAGGGCGGGAGATGGTCTCGGCAGAACGTGTCCATGTGCGCCGAGGGGGAGAGCTCCATGGGCGGCACCTCGTCGGGCGAGCGGGAGTGAAGCCAGTATGGCGCGATCGTGACGCCAGTCAAGAGAGCGATACATGCATTCGGGCGACGGGGACGGTCGGCGCAGGTCGGGGGCGGGGCGGGGCAAGCGGAACGCCCCGCGGGCCGGTGGGGCCCGCAGGGCGGGTGGGGCGTACAGGGTGGGTGGGGCGTACAGGGTGGGCAGGGCGTACGGGGTAGTAGGGGCGTACGGGTGAGGGGGTGCGGGTCGGGGTTCCCGGGGCGCCGGGCCGCGCCGGGCTCTAGTGCCGCATCAGGCAACGTTGGCCTTGGTGACGACTTCGCGTAGACGCTCGTCGGCGGCGTGCTTGTTCCGCCAGATGATGTAGCGGCGGATCATGCTGCCCTGTTCCTTGTGACTGGCGTGGTCGGTGCCGTCGAGGGCGAAGTGGCGCAGGGCGGTGAACTGGGCTATCCGGTTGAGCCAGGAGCTGCTGGTCGGGGTGTAGGCGATCTCGACGTTGTTCGCCGCAGCCCAGGTTCCGACCCGCTGGCAGCGCTTCGTCGTCAGGTGCGGCGAGTAGTTGTCGCAGATGATCGCAATGCGCACGTCCATCGGGTGCAGCGAGCGCAGGTAGCGGCAGAACTCCAGGAACTTGGAGCGGTTCTTGGTCTTCTTGATGTGGCCGTAGAAAACGACTTCGGGCTCGCCTTCCTCGGGTATGACCTCGCCGTCGGCGATTGCGTAGAGGTGTTCGACGCGGGCCTTCTTGGCCGCGCAGTCAGGGGCGCGTCATCGATCTCACGGACCTGCACGCGTTCAGGCACCTGACCAATCTGACGGTCGGTGTCACCCGATTCCCAGGCCGGGAGGTGATCCGGAGCCGCCCTCGCGCACCGTTCCCTGCGGCCGGAGAACCCCAGTAAGGTAGACGAGTTGACGAACAATTGGGGGGAGTAATGGCAGTGGATGCACAGCTTCTCGTCGGGCGGTACCGATTAGTGCGTCAGCTCGGCCAAGGCGGCATGGGGCAGGTGTGGCAGGCCCAAGACGAGACATTGGACCGACCCGTAGCCGTCAAGGTCATCTCCCTGCTCACCGGTGGCGGGAGCCGCGGCGACGAGGCACGGGCCCGGTTCCTGCGCGAAGCCCGGCTCACCGCCCGCCTCCAGCACCCCAACATCGTGACCATCCACGACCTCGGCGAATACGGTGAGGGAGAGGACCGCGTCCCCTTTCTCGTCATGGAACTGGTCAGGGGTGAGGGTCTCGACACACTGATGCGTCGGGGCGCCGCCACTCTGGTCGACGCCGCTCGTTGGGGCGAACAGATCGCCGATGCGCTGGCCGGCGCGCACGACGCCGGAATCATGCACCGCGACATCAAGCCGTCCAACATCCTGATCACCCCGGCGGGCACCGCCAAAGTCCTCGACTTCGGCATCGCACGCGCCGTCGATCCGACCGATACCCGTCTCACCGAGAACGGCTTCATCGTCGGCACGCCGCCCTACATGGCCCCGGAGCAGGCACGTGGATTCCCGGATCCGCGCAGCGACCTCTACGCCCTCGGCTGCATCCTCTTCGAGCTGATCACAGGCCGGCTCCCCTTCCAGGCCCCCGACACCGTGGGGTATCTCTCGGCACACCTCACCCAAGAGCCTCCCGTGCCAAGCTCGTTATCCATCGGCATCCCCTCCGCGTGGGACGACCTCGTGCTGAGGCTGCTGGCAAAGAACCCCGAGCAGCGGTACCCGAGCGCCACCGACCTCTCCCAGGCGCTACGACACCTCGGCCACACACCAGAGCCCGCCGGGGGCCCTGCGCGACCAGCGGCAGAGACCAGCCAATCCCCCTCTACGGCAGCGACGGCCCCCCTGCCGCTTACGGCCCCCACCCGCAGAGCAGGTAACCTCCCCGCACGGTCGGACGCATCGACGCACACCCCCGCACGCCTCAGGCGTGCGACACGGTTGGTCCTCTCGGTTTTCCTATGGTTGCTCCTCCTATTCTTGGTGCTCCTCTGGGGGGCGATCGGGCCGCTGGCAGACATGGTGGTCCTCTGGGTGTGTACGGCAATACTCAAACCGCACTCCACACGGCTGACGCGCGGCACTGCGTACGTCGCCGTGGCCACCCTCGTTCTTGGGGCCGCAAAGAACACGGTCATCATCTCGGAGAATCCTTACTATGCGGCCGACGCAAGCGTGTGGGTCGCACTCACGTTGGCCGTCCTGACCATCGCGGCGTACTGCTACCGCGACATCAAGACCAGGCAATCCCGGCGACGGGGAATAGCGGCGTAATCACGACTCGCCCAGCAGCCGGATGGCACATCGATGAGGCGAACGTTGCCTGATGCGGCACTAGTTTCCGGTGGCGTGGAAGACGGCGTCCGGGGTCCGGCCGTCCTCGGCCTGCCGGGCGCGCTCGGCGAGCATCCGGGCGAACGGGGTGAGCCCGGGCAGTGCCACCGCGGCCCCCGGCCCGGCGTAGTGCACGTAGAGCAGCGTCGAGTCGACCCGGACCACCGTCTCCGCCGTCGAGTCGCCCCGGGTGCGGGCGGCGCTCTGGTCGCCGACCGCCTGGACGGCCGCCGGGGCCGCGTCACCCCGGGCGTCGAGGAGGTCGAGCCGGGTGTCGAAGGCCCGGCCGGCCGCCTCGGCGGAGCCGAAGGTGACCACGGTGAACTGCACGGACGGCAGCGGCGCGGCACTGAACGACACCGTGGCGTAGGCGAGTTGCTGGTCGCAGGCGCCCGGCAGCAGGCAGGGCGCGCCCGGTCCGCTGCCCGTCCCGGAGCGCGGCGCCCCCTGCTGCTGCCAGCCGCCCGGCATCGCGGCGGCGTCCGGCAGCACGCTCTGCACCCGCGCCGGATCGCGGATGGTCCGGGCGGCGTGGGCGAAGTCGGGCCCGGTGGGTTGCAGCAGCGGGCGCGAGCCGAGGTTGATCCCGAGCGCGACCAGCGCGGCGATCAGGACCAGGGCCAGGACGGTGAGGACGGCGACGTTGCCGCGCCGGGCGGCCAGCGCCCGGGCGGCGCCGGCGGCCGCCGGGTCGACCCTCAGCTGGACGGTGCTCGGGCCGCCGGCGGGGGCGTCCGGGTCGACCCGGAGCTGGACGGTGGTCGGATCCGAACCCGGCCCGGTCCGCAGCTGGACGGTGGTCGGGCCCGCTCCCGGGTCCGTCCGCAGCTGGACGGTGTTCGGATCCGCCGTCCCGCCGAGGTCGGTGGTGGTCAGGTACTGCGCGAACCCCTGGTCGGTGGCGAGCAGTCGGGCGACGGCCGCGGCCAGCTCGGCCCGCGCCGCCGGATCGTCCGGGTCCGCCTCGATCGCCGACAGCGCCCGGGCCCCCTCGGGCAGCAGTCGCAGCCGGGCCCGGACCACCTCGGCCACCGCCTGCCCCCGCCCGCCGGGCGTGCCCCGGGCCAGTCGCACCAGCGCTCCCACCGCACCCGCCACCAGCTCGCGGCCGTCCCCCATGGCAGCTCCCCCCGCCCTACGAGTCGTTGCCTCCAGGCTCCCGGACCGGCCGCCCCGGCACACCCCCTTCCGGTTGAACGGAGACGCAACTGCAACCGCGTCCGGACCTGGCGGAGACCCGGCGGCCCACCGGTCCCGTCCGTCACGGGGCGGCGGGCTCCGCCGTCACCGGTCCCGTCCGTCACCGGGCCGCCAGCTCCGCCAGCTCCGCCATCACCGCCACCGGCAGCGCCGGGTTGGCGGCCGCGCCCTCGGCGGTGCGGGGGTCCGGGGAGGCCAGGCAGGCGGCCAGCGCGGCGGGGGAGGCGTTGGGGTGGGCGGCGAGGGTGCGCAGGGCCTTGACCGGGGTGGGCGGGGTGGTGGCGATGCGGTCGAGCAGTGCGGTGGGGGTGCCCGGGTTCCTGGTCATGGCGGTGGCCACTGTCGTGCCGAACCGGTCCAGCATCGCGGCGAGTTGGACGCCGCTGAGGCCCGGATGCGGGGCCACCGATTTGACCACGCTCGCGTCCGCGTCCGTGGCGAGTCGGTCCCGGAGGTCAGGTGGCAGCGCCCGGTGCTCGGCGACCAGCGCGCGGACCCTGGGCTCGGGCGCGGCCGCGAGGGCGCGGAGTTCGGCCGGAGCGGCGGCGGCGATCCGGGGGAGCAGGGCCGGGCCGATCCGGACGGCGGCCGCGAGCCGGGCGAGGAGGTCGAACGGGATGCCGGGGTTGTGGGCGAGCGCGCGCCGGACGTCGTAGCCGTCGTCCTCGGCCAGCCGGCTCATCAGTGCCGCGTCGATCCCCGGGTTCCGGGCCAGGTTGGACCGGACCCAGGGGATCTCGTCCCCGGCCAGCCGGTGGTACGTCCCGGCGGGCAGGCCGGGGTGGGTGGCGAGCGCCTGCCGGATCATCATGTGGTCGGCCACCAGGCGGGCGGCAGCCGCCCCCGGGGTGGTCGGATTGGCCGCCGCCTGTTCGCGGACCATCACCTCGGGGTCGCCCAGCAGGACCGTGAGCAGCCCCGCCGGCGTGGCCTCGTTGGCCGCGGCCGAGCGTCGGACCTGCGCCGCCGGGTGCGCGGCCAGCCGTGCCAGCAGGTCCGAGCGCCCGGTGCAGTAGGCGAGATCGGACACCACGTCGTCGGATCCGTCGGCCGCGAGGAGTTCCGCGACCTCGTCCGGCAGCCCGACCGCGGAGGCGAGGCGTTCGCGCACCAGCTCGTCCGGGTCGCGGGCGAACAGCGGGGCCCAGGCCGGGTCCCCGCGTCCCTCGTCCAGCAGGATGAGCGCGACCCGCGGCCGGGCGACCGGGTCGATGTCCCCGACGGGCAGCAGGCCGTGCTCGGCCAGCCGTACGGCGGCGTCCTCGAACCGTTCGGCCAGCAGCCGGACCTGCCCCGGGTCGAGGTCCGTCCGCTCCGCGAGCGCGCACGCCAACTCCTCGTCGGCGTCGGTGAGTCGGGCGATCATCCGTGCGAGCAGATCGGGCGGCAGGACGGGGTTGCGGGCGACGGCGTACAGCAGGGAGGGCATCCGCGCATTCTGCCCGCCGCCCGGCCGGGCCCGCCGCCGGTTTTCGTGCGGCCCCGACCGGCTGCCGTCGTCCGCCCGCCGGGGCGCCGTCCCGGGTCAGCGCACGGGCGCCGACATGTAGACGGCCCGCCGCCCGTAGTACTCCGGCACCGTGACCTCCCGGTGCGCCCGGTAGCCGAGCAGCCGCAGCAGGATGTCCGCGCCGCGCACCGCGACCATCGAGATCCGCTCGAAGCCCGACTCCTCGGCCCGCTCGCGGAAGTGCCGCATGAACCCCAGGGCGACCTCCCGGCCGCGCAGGTCCTCGGCGATCACCAGGTCGTGCACGTGCAGGTTGGCCGAGACGTACGCCGTCTCCTCCGGCCGGGTGAGGTCCGGGCAGTGCAGCGGCGGGTACGGCAGGCTCAGCAGGTAGCCGCGGACGACGCCCTGCTGCTCCAGCACGTAGCAGGTGTCCGGTGAGCTGCGGGCCCGGGACTGCAGCGCCTCCCGGCCCTCGGACAGGCCGTCGGCGGCGTAGGCGGCGTGTTCGAGCGCGACCACGGCGTCCCAGTCCCCGTCGGCCAGCCGCCGGATCCGGAGGTCCTCGCTCACCGGGCCGCCCCCTCCGTACCGGCGTCCTGGCCTTCCGCACCGGCGTCCGGGCCCTCCGGGGCGGCGTCCAGCCCCTGGGCGCGGGCGGCGGCCACCAGCGGTGCCCAGGCCTCGACCAGTACCGCCCAGCGCTCGGCGTCCTGCCGGGCCTCGTCCAGGAGCTGCCCGCGCCGCTCGGCCACCACGTCCGCGAGCTCGGCGTACTTGCCGCCCAGCTTGCGGTAGGAGCGGTCCAGGACGTCCAGGCAGTGCTCGTTCCCGGCCCGGTCCCAGTCGACGCTGCCGCGCACCAGGTCGACGATCGGCTCGACCCGCAGCCCGTGCCGCTCGTCCAGCAGCCCGCGGCCCAGGTCGATCATGCCGCCGTAGACCGGGTACAGGTACAGCATCGAGAGGAGGAACTTGACGAACCGCAGCTGGTAGTTGACGAATCCGGGGCCGGTGCGGCGCTCGGGCGTGTAGTAGTTGACGATGTGCCGGTTGTGGACGACGCCGGGCAGCCGGGAGTGGACCAGGGCGTGCAGCAGGGCGTAGTCGCTGCCGATGGTCTCGATCGAGGGCAGCAGCGGCAGCACCTCGTAGGCCCGGTGGTCCAGGGCGATGTTGCACATGTAGACGTCCCAGATGTCGGGCACGCCGAGGACGGACTCGTCGGTGGTGAACGGCTCGGAACCGGCGCCCTTGAACGAGACGTCGACCATCGCGTCCCGCTCCTCCTCCGGCCACACCGGCGGGGTCCACAGGCGCACCACGTCGCGGTAGACGGCCGGGTCCAGCTCGTGGATCTCGCTGATGTCCACGTTGAGTTCGCCGATGAAGGAGCCGCTGACCAGCATCACCGGCTTGTCCGCGTCGGCCGGGTCGAGCTCGGAGCGGGTCACCCCGGCCACCGCCTCGCCGGCCGGTCGGCCGATCGAGAGCAGCTCGTGGTGGATCGGGAAGACCTTCCGGCCGTCGACGACCTGGAAGTCGGCGTCGTCGTTGCGCAGGTGCGCCGAGGTGCAGCCGAGGGCGGCCGCGCCCAGGAAGAGCCGGTTGACGCAGGAGCCGTACGCGACGGCCGGCGGGAGCATCAGCTCGAGCAGCAGGTCGGGATCGGCGGCGCCGGAGCGGTCGGCCGCCCGGCGCAGGAACTCCCGCTGCCGGGCCTCGCCCAGGTGGTGGACGACCACGCCGGGGGTCGGCTCCAGCGTGGCCACGGCGCCCGCGTTCTGCGCGAAGGTGGCGGCGTCGGTGGTGTCGAGGATGAGCAGGTGCACCTCGACCCCGAAGTTCGCTACGGCGTAGGCCGCCTCCTCGGCGAGTTCCGCGATGGTCTCGGGGCAGGAACGCATGGTGGGCAGGGCGAGGCAGACTCTCTGCATGGCGGTGGTTCTCCGTCGGCTCGTCAGAACGGTTGCGGCAGTGGCGCCGTGAGGGCTTCGAGCGCACCACCGTGGACTAGACCACTTCCCAAGTCAACGATTGACAGCGGGGCTGCGGCGGGGTGGAATGCGCCCCCGCCCGGCGGTTCCGGAGGGCCTTCGGAGGTCTTCCGGAGGCCTTGGGGACCGCGCCCGGACCCGCTTCCGGACAGGGCGGAGCGCGGACCCGGCGGCGCGCCCTGTCGCCGCCGGGTCCGCACGTGAGGACGAATTCCCCTCGTTGATCCGAACGGCCGTGCGACCTAGGGTGGTTCAACCCCGCCGATCCCGCCGCCGGGGTCAATCCGTGACCCGGACCTGCCGATACCGGCAACGACGTCATTACGCCGTTCGGAGGAGCCAGCATGCCCGAACCGTGGCTGCCCGGTGCCGAGATCCACGACCTCGGCGACCACGCGCCGACCGACCACCAGTACCCCCCGAAGGCCATCGCCCACATCACCTGGGACCGCAACGCCACCGCCGCCGCACCGCAGGACTGGTGCTCCTACGAGGACCTCGTCGGGTACTTCACCGGCGCCGGCGCCGGGGACGCCCCGCACCTGGTCTGGGACCCGTTCAGCGGACGCACCGCGCAGCTCTTCCCCGCCGACTCCCGCTCCAAGAGCCTGCTCAGCCCCGCCCAGAGCCCGACCCGCACCAACCGGGCCGGGCTGGTGGTGATCCAGATCGAGGCGGTCTTCTTCCCCTACTGCCGCCACCAGGGCACCGTCTACCCGCGGCTGGTCGACACCCCCTGCGCGGGCTGGGACCGGATCCACGCCTGGATCACCTCCTGGGGCGTGCCCGACGTCTGGCCGATGGGGCGGCCGACCGACTTCACCGAGCACCGCGACGAGCGGGTCTGGGAGACCGCGGGCGGCTGGTACGCGCACGCCCACGTGCCGTACAACGACCACGTCGACCCTGGCTCCTGGCCCGCCTTCACCGCCGGCCCCGGCTCGCCCACCGGCCCGCCCTCCCAGCAGCACCCCGCCCCGCCCGCCGATCCGACCCCCGCCCGGTACCAGGTCACCGTCAACGGCCTGGCGTACGGCTACGGCGCCCAGGGCTACCAGGTGACCACCGTCGGCCGGGCGCTGGTCGCGGCCGGCTTCGGCACCCACTACCACTCCGGGCCCGGACCGACCTGGACGGACGCCGACACCGAGAACTACGCGGACTACCAGGCGAGCCTGGGGTACTCCGGGCCGGCGGCGGACGGCGTCCCGGGCGAGGCCTCGCTGCGCCGACTGCTCGGCTACCTGCCCGGCCCGCGCACCGTCTCGCTCGCCCACGTCGTCGCGGCGGCGCGCAGCGACCCGGGGGCGGAGCAGGGGCACCGGACGTACGGGGCCGAGGTGGCGATCGTCGAACAGGCGCTGGCGGACGAGGGGTTGCTCGAACAGCGCTGGGTGGACGGGTCGTACGGCAGCCTCACGGTGACGGCGTACGCGGGCTGGCAGCGGCGCTGCGGGTACTCGGCGGGTGCCGCAGACGGGATCCCCGGGCGGGACTCGCTGCACCGGCTCGGTGCGGCGCAGGGGTTCGCGGTGACGGACTGACGGGCTGACGGGCTGACGGACCGGACGGGAGGCGGGCCGGCGGCCGGTCGGCGGCCGGTCAGCCGGTTGGCGGGTCGGTGGGTCGGCGGGTCGGTGGGCCGGCGCGGGTACTCCCCGGGGAGTCGGGCGGCCGCGTCGCGGCCCGGGCCCGTACTCGCCGGGGAGTAGTCGAGGTTACTTCCACCGTCAGATGCCCGATGAGGGGCGGGCGGGGGAGTCTGGGCGCGTCGTCGTGACCCCGACTCGAAGGAGGTACCAGTGCGCCCGTCCACCGAAGCCGTCGCGGCCCCCGGCGCGGGGCGGCGGTCCGCCGGCCGCCGGCTGTCGCCGGGAGCGCGCAAACGCCTGGTGGTGCTGCACGTCGTCGTCTCGGTGAGCTGGCTGGCCCTGATGCTCTGCCTGCTCACCCTGGCGGTGACGGCCCTCACCACCGACGACGCCGACCGGCTGAGAGCGGCCTACCGGGCAATGGGCCTGCTCGGCGACGTGCTCATCCTGCCGCTGAGCCTGCTCACCTTCCTGAGCGGGGTGGCGCTGGGGCTCGGCACGTCCTGGGGCCTGTTCCGGTACTACTGGGTGAGCACCAAGTTCTGGCTGACGCTCGCTGCGATGGCGGCCTCGGTCTTCGCCCTCACCGCCCGGCTGCACGACGCGGTCCGGGTGGCGGATGCCCACCCGACCGGCCCCATCCCGGTGGCGGACCTCGGGTTCGTCCGCTACAACACGGTGATCGTCCCGGCGGTGGCCCTGGCCCTCTACCTGTTCAACGTGATCCTCTCGGTGTACAAGCCTTGGGGCCGCCGCAAGGCCGCGGGCACGCGTCCCGGCCGAATACCCGGCGCCTCCGGCGCGCCGTCACCGGCCCCCGGGCCCCTGCCCGGGCGGGGGCCCGGGGGCCGGTGACGGCGCGCCCGGGCGCTCCGGGCCGGGGAATGCCCGTACGGCGGGTGGGCGTTGTCCACCCACGTGACCAGCGCTACGCCCGCGACCAGGCTCTCCGTCCTCGACCGCTCCCGGACCAGGCAGGGCGAGGAGCCGGCGCAGGCGCTGCGCGACACCGTGGCCTTCGCCCGAGAGACCGAGCAGCTGGGCTACCACCGCTTCTGGGTCTCCGAGCACCACGGCGTGCCCGGGGTGGCCGGGTCGGCGCCCACCGTCCTCGCCGCTGCGGTCGCGGCGGCCACCAGCCGGATCCGGGTCGGTACCGGCGGGGTGATGCTGCCCAACCACCAGCCGATGGTGGTGGCCGAGCAGTTCGGGGTGCTGGCGGCGCTGTTCCCGGGCCGGATCGACATGGGGCTCGGCCGCTCGGTGGGTTTCACCGACGGCGTCCGGCGGGCACTCGGGCGCGAGAAGGACGCGGCCGACGACTTCGGCGGCCAGCTGACCGAGCTGCTTGGCTACTTCGACGGCTCCCAGCAGGTGCATCGCGGCGTTCACGCCCGCCCGGCCGAGGGCCTGCACGTGCCGGCCTTCGTGCTGGCCACCGGCGCGGGCGCCGAGCTGGCCGCCGAGGCCGGGCTGCCCCTGGTCATCGCCGCCGCGCGCGGGGAGGAACGGATGCTCGCCGCGCTCGACGCCTACCGCAGCCGCTTCCGCCCCTCCGCGCAGGCCGCCGAACCGTACGTGGTGGTCTCGGGCACGGTCGCGGTGGCCGAGACCGAGGAGCAGGCCCGGGACCTCCTCCTTCCGGAGGCCTGGGCCGGCGCCTACTCCCGCACCCACGGGGAGTTCCCGCCGCTGGCCCCGGCCGCCGAGATCCGGGCGCGCACGATGAGCCCGCGCGAACGGGCCGCGTTCGAGCAGTCGCTCAAGGGCCACATCGCCGGCACCCCGGAGCAGGCGGCCACCGAGCTGTCCGCCCTGGTGGCGCGCACCGGTGCGGACGAGGTCCTGATCGCCACCAGTACCTACGACCGGACGGCCCTGCTCGACTCCTACCGACTGCTCGCCGAGGCCGTCGGTCAGCTCTGACCGGCTGCTCCCCGGCCGTCCGGGCGGATTTCTGACCAGGGCCGATGGCCTGCTACTGTTCTTCTCGTCGAGGGGAAATGATCTTCCGAAGCGGAGGATCCCAGGAACCCTCGGACATGCGTCAGCGGTGCTACCAGAGCACGTCCTACTTTCAGTAGGAAGAGTCCGTGCGACCCGGGCCTGGCGCTCCAACCGAAGGGGCTCGTTCCGTCAAGGAATGGGCCCCTTCGTCATGCCCGGTCGCACCCCGCCCTCGACCCTGGCGCGCGCCGAGTCCTCTTATCGCACTTTCGCTTTCGAAACTCCGGGCGTCGATCCGGTATCGGCCAAGGTCCCGCACCAGGTGACCGAGGAGTGACGTTCCGTGGCAGCCGACCGGCCAGCAGTTTTGCCGGTCCGGTCGGGTTGACGCATCGTCACAGCTTGGCCGGAAGTCGCCGTAGCTGGTGTGAATATGCCATTGGAATGTTCGTCATATGGAATCCGGCAGTAGCCTTCCGTGTCGAACCTGCCACTGCTGGTGGCGATCCGGCCGGATCCGCGCTGCGCCCGGCCACCCCCAGACCCCCTCGAAGGAGCCGGTGTGCCGGGTATCGACGAATGTCTCTCCGGAGCGATGGCGATCGCCGGAGCCCGCTCGGCGAGCCTGGTCGACTGGAGCAGCGGACTCGCCCTCGGCAGCCTGGGCGAGAGCCCGGTCGGCGAACACGAGACCGCCGCCGCCGAGGCAACCGACCTGGTGCGCGCGGCCGTTGAGAGCCAGACCTTCACCGCGGCGGAGGACCGGCGCTCGCCGTTGGAGGACATCATCGTCACTGCGGGCCGCAGTTACCACCTGATCCGCTTCATCGACACCGTCTTCGACAGCCGGCTCGTCCTGCACCTCTGGCTCGACCGCGAGTCGGGCAACCTCGCCGTCGCCCGGTTCCGCCTCCAGGCCCTCGCCGAGGAGTTGGTGCTGGGGTGAACACGGGGCCCGCACCGACCGCCGCATTCCGGCCAGCCCTCCGGCGGTGGCCCGCGTGACCGCCGCGCCGCCCCTGGCGGAAGCCGCCGGCCACCAGGTCCAACCCGCCGCGCCGCAGACCCCGGGCGAGGCCGTCGCCCTGCTCGCCGCCCGCCGCGCCACCGGGGCCCTGCACGGCCCGCTCGGCATCCTGTGGCTGGTCGACGGGCAGGTGGCCGCCGCGGAGTCCCCCCGCGCGCCCGGCCTGGCCGACCTGCTCACCGGCTGCGGTCGGCTCACCCCCGAGGAGTGGGCCGAGCTCCTGCACCGCCACGGCCCGCACGGGCGGGTCGGCGAGGTGCTGGTCGACCGGCAGCTGCTCACCCGCGGCGAACTCGAACTCGGCCACCTGGGAACGCTGTTCGACGCCGCCTACTTCGTCCTCGCCGACCGGGCCGGCGGCACCTGGCGGTTCGAGTCCGAGGCCCGGCACTGGCTCGGCACGGTGACGCCGGTCGACCCGGCGCGGCTCGGCCGCGAGGTCGAGCGCCGGCGCCAACTCCTCGACCGGATCTGGCCCTGGCCACAGCTCGACACCGCGCCCGTATGGCCGGTCGAACACAGCAGGCGCCCCTCCCACCGCCCGCCCGGGCGTCGGCGGTGCGAACTGCTGGACCACGCCGACGGGCGAAGAACCCCGGCGGACCTGGCCCGGCTGCTCGGCCGCTCCGGCTTCGGCGTGACGGCGGACATCCGCCGCCTGGCCGCCGCCGGACTGCTCGACACCCCCCGGCACGCCGCGCCGGCCGCCGCACCCGTCCGACCGGCCGCCGCACCCGTCCGACCGGCCGCCGCACCCGTCCCGTCGGCCGCCGTACCCCCTAGGTCCGGCGGCGGCCTGCACCGCAGGGTCCCCGGGGCCACCCTCCGCGGCCTCCCGGGCACCGGTCCCGCGACAACCACCGGCCCCGCGACAACCACCTGCCCCGCAGCGACCATCAGCCCTGCAGCGACCATCAGCTCCGCAGCGACCACCGGCCGCGCAGTCCCCGTACCCCCCGCCCCCACGCGCTCCGACCGACCGCCCACCCCGGCAGCGGCCCACCCGCTGACCGTCCCCGACCCGGACATCGCGCTGCTGACCCGGGTCCGAGACCTTCTGGAGGCCCGACTTTGAGTCACTCCCCGCCCACGACCCCGCCGTACCGGCCATGAGGCGGGCACTCAAGCAGCGTGTCGGAAGGAGACAACTGATCGCCTTGGAGACCGAGCTGCTCGCCGAACTCCGCGCCGTCAAACGTCGCGTCCCGCACCTCGCGGGCGGGCTGGTGGCCAGCGTGGACGGCCTGTTGGTCGCGCACGACACCCACGGGACCGAACCCTCGGGCCTGGCCGCGATGACGGCGGCCTCGCTCTCGCTCGCCCAGCGGCTCGCCGACACCACCGGGCAGGGGGAGTTCCGCGAGTCCGTGGTGCGCGGTGAGCACGGCTACGTCGCCACCTACGCGGCCGGCGGCAGCTGCGTGCTGACCCTGCTGGCGCTCCCGGACGTCAACGTCGGCCGGCTCCACCTGGAGGCCCGCCGCAGCGCCCGGCACATCGCCGAACTGCTCAACGACGCCCTGGTGCCGAAGGATCCGCGCGACGCGCTCTGACCCGTCCCGGAGCGGACGCCCCGCCCGCCCCCGTACCGACCAACCGACCGACCAGCCAACCGGCCAACCGGCCAACCGGCCAACCGGCCAACCGGCCAACGGACCAACCGACCAACCGACCGACCCATCGACGTACCGACCCACAGGAGTTGATCAGAATGACCGACGCAGCCGGCGCGCTCAAGCAGGCCATGACCGTCATCGAGGGCGCCATCGGCGCGGCCCTGGTGGACTACAACAGCGGCATGGCGCTCGCCACCCTCGACGGCCCCGGCGGCCTTGACCTCAACGTCGCCGCGGCCGGGAACACCGACGTGGTGCGCGCCAAGATGCGCACGATGGACATGCTCGGCCTCCAGGACGGCATCGAGGACATCCTCATCACGCTGAGCAGCCAGTACCACCTGATCCGCCCGCTCACCGGTCGCACCGGCAAGGGCCTGTTCCTCTACCTGGCGCTGGACAAGGGCCGCGCCAACCTGGCGATGGCCCGCCATCAGCTGATCAAGATCGAGGCCGACCTGGAGGTCTGACCGGGCACCGGCACGGCCCCGGCGGCGGCTCACGCCCCGCCGGGCCCCGCCGCGTCCCGCTCCGCCTCGGCCGGCCCCGCCCCGTCCGGCTCCGCCTCGGCCGGCCCTTCTCCGTCCGGCTCCGCCCACCGGACCTCGCCGCCGGCCAGCCCCGCGCAGACCGCCCCCTCGGCGGTCAGCACGCTCCACGGCGCGAGCACCGCGTGCGGCGGGACGGACAGCTCACCGCCCTCCGTGAAGCCCAGCTCCAGGCCGCCGGCCAGGGTGATCCGGGCGGTGTCGACGGTCCGGCCGACCAGGGCCAGCAGGGTGGGCGTCGGCCGGAAGGTGAGCGCCGGGAAGAAGTGCCCGACCTCCTCCGGCGTGGTGAAGGACGGCGCCGCGAAGCGGAACTCGTGCACCACCCGTACGGTCACCGGCCCGTCGAGCCGCAGGTCCAGCCGGTCGCCTCCGCTGACCGCCTCGACCGTCCGACCGGCCAGTACCTCAGTGATCGTGTTCTGCATGCTCCCAGTCTTCACCGGCCGACGTGTTCCCAACCACGGGACCGACCGGCCGTCCGCGCACCAGCTCGACCGGCCCGCCCGCCCGCTCCCGGGCCGCGAGGGCGGCGGCCACCCGGTCCCAGGACGGTCCGGAGAGCAGCGTCCGCGCCTCGGCCGGGTCGCACAGCCGCCACTCCACCAGCTCCTGCTCCTGGAGTGCGATCGTGCCGAGCAGCTCCTCCGTCACCGCCCCGCCGTCGTAGACGTACACCAGCACGGCGGTGTCCCGGCCGGTCGCCGGATCGGCGCCGGGATCGGCCGCCGTCCCCGGCTGCCAGTCCAACGCCAGCAGGCGCCCGGGCTCGACCTCCCAGCCCAGCTCCTCGCGGATCTCCCGCCCCGCCGCCGTGCGGGGCGTCTCCCGGTCCGCCTCCACCCCGCCGCCGGGCAGCGTCCAGTACGGCACCAGCCCGCGCGGCCCGTCCCACGGCCGCAGCCGCACCAGTAGGACCCGTCCGTCACCGTCCGTGAACAGGGCCCGCGCTTTCGCCCGGATCCGGGGCCGGGTGGCGTAGTAGGTGTCCCGGTCCATCGGCGGCTCCGGCGACTCCGGCGGCTCCGACGACTGCCCCGCGACCGGCCCCAGCCCCGGCGCGGCGGCCAGCCCGGTGTACTCCGGTACGGGCCCCTCGGCGGGCAGCACCCCCAGGGTGTGCCCCACCGGCCGGCTGTCCTCCAGCTCCAGGGGCCCGGCCTCCCGCGGTGCCCGCAGACAGGCCGCCACCCGGCGGGACAGCCGCGGCGGCAGGGCGTGCCCGGCCTCCTCCGCCGTCAGCCAGACCCAACCGCCGACCTCCGCCGCGTCCGGCCGGATCGCCGACACCTGCTCCGGCGTCAACGCCTCGGCCCAGTACAGGTACGCCACGATCGGCGGTCGGCTCGGGGACATCGCCCAGTCGACGCACGCCAACGGTCCCAGCCGGGGCGTGAACCCCAACTCCTCGGCGATCTCGCGCACCGCCGTCTCCCGTGGCGACCGGTCGGCGGGCTCCCACCCGCCACCCGGGATCGCCACCGGATGCTTTCGGTCGTACGGCAGCCGCACCACCAGCACCCGCCCCTGCCGGTCCGGGAACAGCACCCCGGCCGCCGCCATCATCTCCCGCCCCGTCACACCCGACGCCTCCACCCCGACTCCTTCACCCGACTCCTTCACCCGCTGATCTCCCGGGGGACGACATCCCCACGCGCCCGATGGTTCCCACCCACCCCGACCATCACTCACCCCGACCATCACCAGCAGTCTTCTCGTGGGTCGCCGTTCGGCGCCGGGGCCGAGACGGCACCGGCCCGGGTGGACAGGCTGATGCGCGGCAACAGCGGACTCGAGGTCCGCGCGGTGCCGATGGCGACACCAGAGATCTCCCCCGCGGTCGCCGACGGCCGCATCGATGCCGGGATCACCCGCGGTGAACAACCGGGCCGTGGCGTACGCCGCTTCCTGCTGCGGCGTGCGCGCATCGGGGTCCAGCCGGCGCAGCACCATCCGCTGGCCGAACAGCCGGAGATCGAGATCGCCGACGCGGCCGCGTACCCGCTGCGACTCCCGGACCGTGCGGCCAACCCCGTGATCCACGATCAGCTGTCCGCACTGTTCCGAGACGCCCGACCACACCCCCGGTTCCACACGCCCGCGGTCTCCTTCGACATGTCCCAGCGCGACCTGCGCGACGGGGTCACCCTCGCCCCGGCCGGAGAAGCCGCGGCCACGGTACAGCCGGCCGGTCTCACCTGGCGACCGCTGCGGGGCGCGCCCAGCCTGACGATCCAATTGGTGTTCCCTCGCGAGCAGTTGCCGCTGCACCGCCGCGTCCGTGCCGTCGCCGGAACCCTGGCGCACGAACTGCACTGGCTGCCGAACTGACGCGCGAGGGGCCGAGCGCGACGGACGTCTGCGGTGGCGAGGCGAAGCGTCGGGCTCCCTCCCGCACTCGGGCCGCCGCCTTCCCGCCTCCCTAACCCCGCCTTCCCGCCTCCCTCACCCCGCCCGCCCGGCCGTCACCCCAGGGAGGCCAGGGCCTGGGCTGCCGCTCGGGCCATCTGTTCGTCGTGGCGGGCGCTCGATCCGCGGAGGCGGGCCGCGCCTTCGACCGCCGCGAGGGCGAGCAGGCCCGGGAGGAGGTCGGTGCTGCGGGCAGCGAGCCAGCGGGTGCCGCGGGTGGCCATCCACCACAGGTCGGCGGCGAGGCCGGGCGGGGGTTCGGCGGGGTCGGCGCTGGGTGGTGGGCCGAGGGGGTGGCCCTGGGCGGCGAGCAGTTCGTGGAAGCGGCGGGCGATCAGGTGGTGGCCTTCGGCGCTGGGGTGGAGGCGGTCGACGCTGAGCAGCCCGCGCTGTTCGCACCAGGGTAGTTCGGCGATGTGCAGGTGGACGGCCCGGTGCCGGGTGGTGAGGGCGTGGACGACGGTGTTGACGGCCCGCATCCGCCGGGCCAGCGGTCGGGCGAGCGGGGCGGGGAGCCGGAGGAGGGTGCCGGGGTCGGGCAGGCAGGCGGTGAGCAGGACGGCGCCGTGGCCGGAGAGTTCGCCGAGGGTGGCGTCGAGTTCCCGGGTGGTGCGGCGGATGTCGAAGCCGGCCCGTAGGGTGTCGTTGCCGCCGACCAGGACGGCCGCCAGTTGGGGCCGGATTGCGAGCGCCGCCGGGAGTTGACGGACCGTCAGTTCGCTGGTCAGTGCGCCGCTGTACGCGAGGTTGGTGAACTCGATGTCCTGCCCCTCGGGTGCCAGTGATCGGGCGAGGACGGCGGCCCAGCCGCGCCACTGTTCGCCGACCTGGTCCCCGATGCCCTCCGTGAGCGAGTCGCCGAGCGCGACGAAGCGCAGCAGTTCGCCTGCCGTGGGCCGGTCGTCGGCGGTCCGGTCAGGCCCCGCGTCGAGCACGCTCATCCCAACTCCTCTCCGTGGCATCGGAGTTCCGGGCCCCGTGCGCGGTCAGGAAGGCGGTCACCGCCGTCGGCCAGCCGTACCGTGCGGCCTGGGCCCGGGCGGCGGCCCGCCGGGCCGGTTCCGGTCGGCGGAGCAACTCCGCGACGGCGGCGGCGAATCCGGGCCCGGTGTCGGCGGCGGCGACCCCGGCGAGCCCGATCAGGCCGGGCAGTGCGGAGGAGCGGCTGACCGCGACCGGGGTGCCGCAGGCCAGTGCCTCCAGCGCGGCCAGCCCGAAGGTCTCCACCGGTCCGGGGGCCAGCACCACGTCCGCACTGCCCAGCAGTGCGGCGACCTCCGCCCGCCCGTTCAGGTGTCCGAGGAAGCGTACGGGCAGCCGCAGTCGGGCGGCCCGGGCGGCGAGCCGTGGCCGTAGCGGTCCGGTCCCGGCCACCACCAGGACGGCGGGCACTCCCCGTGCCCGCAGTCGGGCCAGTGCCTCGACGGCGCGTTCGGGCCGCTTCTCGGCGGAGAGCCGGGAGCAGAGCACCAGCAGGGCGTCCTCGGGCGCGGCGTACCGGGCCCGCTCGGCGGCCCGTACGGCCGCGGCCGGTGGGCGCATCGCCGCCAGGTCGACCCCGAGCGGGGCCCGGACCAGGTTGGGTACGCCGATCCGGCGGAACTCCGCCGCCGCCCAGTCGGTGGTGCAGAGCACTGAGTCGTAGTCGCGGGCGGTGGCCGCGTTGAGCCGGTCGGCGGCCGCGGCGGCGAGCGGGCCGGGCAGGCCCCAGGTCCGCAGCAGGCCGGTGGCGCTCTCGTGCGAGACCATCACCGAGCGGACCCCGTGCCGATGGGCCCAGGCGCCGGTCCAGCGCAGCGTGGTGCGGTCGGAGACCTCCAGCCGGTCGGGGCCGACCCGGGTCAGTTCGGCGGCGACCGCCCGCCGGTCGGTGAGCAGCCGGTAGCCGCCGCTGGCGGGCAGCACCGGGCCGGGCAGGGTGATCACCAGGCCCTGTTCGGTGTCCTCCTCGGTGCGCCGTTCGCCGGGCACGATCAGGACCGGCCGGTGTCCGGCGGCCCGGTACCCGGCGCCCAGGTGGCGCAGCGCGGTGCGCAGGCCGCCGGAGACCGGGGTGACGAAGTTGGCGAGCCGCACGATGGTCAACGGCCCGCCGTGGGGCGGTGGTGTCATGCCGGCAGCTCCTCCGGCAGGACCGGCACCACCGCCCCGGGCTCGACCTCGCCCCCGACTCCGACCCCGACTCCGACCCCAGCCGGAGCCGGAGCAGGCGAAGGAGCCACCCCCGCCCCCCGGTGCTCCGCCAGCACCTCGGCGTAGTGCCGCAGCAGCAGGTCCCCGACCGCCTCCCAGGTCCGGGCGGTCACCTCGGCCCGCCCGGCCTGCCCGTACGCGGCCCGCCGGGCCGGGTCGGCGGCGAGTTCGGCGACGGCCCGGGCGACCGCCGCGCCGTCGCGGGGCGGCACCAGCAGTCCGGTGCGGTGGTGGGCCACCAGGTCGAGCGGGCCGCCGGCGGCCGGGCCGATCACGGGGACGCCGCTGGCCATCGCCTCCTGGATGGTCTGGCAGAAGGTCTCCAGCGGGCCGGTGTGGACGAACACGTCGAGGGTGGCGAAACATCGCGCGAGTTCTTCGCCGGTGCGGCGCCCGAGGAACACCGCGCCGGGCATGGCGGCCCTGAGGCCGGACGCCGAGGGGCCGTCCCCGACCACCACCACCCGCACCCCGGGCAGGGCGGAGGCGGCGGCCAGCAGGTCGACCCGCTTCTCGGGCGCGAGCCGCCCGACGTACCCGACCAGCACCTCCCCGCCGGGGGCTAGCGCCCGGTGCAGCGCCTCGTCCCGGTGCCGGGGGTGGAAGCGCACCGAGTCCACCCCGCGCGGCCACAGCTGGACCCGGGGCACCCCGTGCGCGGTGAGGTCCTGGGCGGCGGGGGTGGACGGCGCCAGGGTGCGGGCGGCGGCCCGGTGCACGGCCCGGATCCGCCGCCAGGCGGCGGCCTCGCCGAGCCCGCGTCCGGCCCGGTAGGCGTGGGCGTACCCGGCGAGGTCGGTCTGGTAGACGGCGACGGCGGGCACGCCGAGCCGGGCCGCGACCTGCATGCCGCGCGCGCCCAGCACGAACGGGCTGGCCAGGTGGACGATGTCGGGCCGGTGCCCGGCCAGCGCGGCCGCCAGCTGCCGGCTCGGCAGGGCGATCCGCACCTGCGGGTACCCGGGCAGCGGCACCGACGGGATCCGGACGACGGGGATCCGTTCCGCGTCGGCGCCGGAACCGAAGGTCTGCGGCGGGCACTGGGCGCCCCGGGCCGGTGCGGGGGTGACGACGAGGGGCCGGTGGCCCCGGCGGAGCAGGTGCTCGGCCGTCCGCAGCACGCTGTGGGCGACTCCGTTGACCTCGGGCGGGAAGGATTCGGTGACGATGGCGACGCGCATGCCTGTGTTGTGTCCGCGCACGGCGTGCACCCGGCCAAAGGGATCTGTCGTACAAGCGAACGCGGGTCGGCGATTTGCACCGCCGACCCGCGGGTCGTCCTACCGTGGCCCCTCACGGGCCCTCCGGGGTCCTCAGCGGACCCGGCCGCCGCCTCAGGCGGACCCGGCCGTCTCCTTGAGCTCCGCGTACGGCGCGAGCTTGCGGATCGACTCGATGCTCCTCAGGCAGTCGTCTTTGCTCTCCTGCGGGTCGCCGGTCACCACGACGGACCCGTTGCTCGCCTTGAGCCGGAACCGGTGCATCCCGCTCTCGTCCGTGTACAGCTCGAACTTCCCAGCCATGCCGTCAACAGCCTTTCGCTCGATGGCCCCCTGGGACCGCACCGTAGGCCCAAATCCATTGGTGCGCTCGCCAGTTGGCCCAGCCGGGTGGCGGCCGTTCGAGTCGCGGAGGGTGAAGTGTTGCGTCGTGTGCTGGGCAGGCAGCTCGCTGCTGCGGTGGGGTGATCACACTGGGCACACGGGCCCGGGGGGGGGGGGGGGGGGGGGGGGGGGGGAAGGGGGGGGGGGGTGGGGGGGGGGGGGGGGGGGGGGGGGGGGGGAACGTA